>JAFAHL010000143.1 GCA_019237215.1 Hyphomicrobiales bacterium
GCGGCCGCGGCGGGGTCGGTCTTTACCTCCGGATTGGCGGCAAGCGCCGTCACCACGGCAGCGCCGATTGCAAGCGCGATCACGCCAGCTACGAGCCTGAAGTCGGACATTTGACCACCCACCCAGCCGCCCCCGTGGCGCCGCGGAGCGCTCGGGGGTTCTGGGAGTTAGTCGCGGCGGCGAACCAAAAGGTTCACGCGCGAAAGCGCGTTTTCCCGCCCATTTTCCCGTCAAAACGCGGCATCCGGCGAAACGGGGGGCAAAAAGCGCCGTCGGCGGGGCGCACGCGCTAGGATCAGCGTGAGGTTTTGGCTGAGGCCCCCATCCGATTTTGCGTTGTGCCACCTCGCGAACCCTATTTCGAGGCAACGGGCCATTCTCGAGGTCGCGCCGTATTCCATCCCCTCCAGCGCCCCTTCCAGGCGCTGGAGGCGTCGCGCTATTTCTTCCCTTTAGTTCCCCCGCGGCCTTCATCAAGAGCGCCGCCAGGAACTGTCACCAAAAGACTCCCAAGGAAAATTCAGCTGCTGCTCTTTCGATGGTAGCGGTGAGCGGTTCGCGATCGCCGAGGGGCCGTCGCAGCCTGCGGGGCCGGGCAATCCTTCAGAAAGCCGTAAGCGCGACCGGAGTCGACATCGACCACGCACTGCGTGCCGCGGCGAACCGGACCGACACTGGAGTACCATTCCCACGATGCCTGCGCTCCGTACTGCTCGGACGCATTATTCGGGTAAACGTTCGGATTGACATTGGCTTGTGCATTCGCCGCCTCTACCCCGACGATCATCGCCAAGGCGCTCAAGCCACCGATCAAAACGCGCTTCATGACTTCCTCCTTTGGACAACTCACGCGTGAGAAGAGAGCATGCGGTGGACGTTCCAAACTGTCAGGTAAAATTCCCATCAAATATCGCGGCAACTTGCTTGCTTGCGCGTAACGAAAAGACTGCCCCGCCCCGGATACGACGAGCCGGGGAGCGATGAGCAAAAGAAAGCCCGGTGCTCACACCACCCCCACCTGCGAATATTCGATGCGGCGGTGGAAGCCGGTTTGCGTCGTCTTGCGGTCGAGGGTGAGCGCGAGGTAGCGGAACGAGTCGGCCGCGTGCGAGGTCCAGTCGTGCACTGGCCGGGGCCGCAGCGCCTGCAGCTTGTCGTCGTATTCGGCGCGGTAGAGCTTAAGCGCATCGATCCCGCGCGCGCATTTGTTCGCGTCGAACCAGCATTTGGGCAGGAACACGCGCACCGCGTTGATGCCGTCCTCCAGGCGATGCAGCGGAGCAATGCTGATGTTTTTCAGGCCCAAGCTTTCGAGCACTTCGAGCCGGCTCTTGCCGGTGCCGAGCTCCTTGGCCTGGGCATCGTGCGGCACGATGTGCCCGGCATAAACGTAAGGCCGCGCGCCGATCTCCCTGACGTAATGGCCGAGATCGACGCCGGAGGCTTCGTAGTAGTCGATGATCCTGATCTCGCGCCCGATCACCTGCGCGAACCAGATCGCGGTGGCATCGCGGATGCCGAGGTCCCAGGACGTCCACACCAGCGCGGCCGGATCGTAGGGCACGGGAGCGATGCGCCGATCCTGCTCGGCGCGCGCCATCAGCTTGCCGTAGTAGGAACCGACGACCGCAGCGTCGAAGGAACATTCGAACTCCTGCGCGTATTGATCCTCGCTGAGATCGCGCCTGGCGAGCGCGAGCTCGCTTGCGGGAATGAGGCCGGTCTCGCTGGCCTTGAGCATGAGGGAAAACCAATCCTGTTCCAACTGCGAGCGCCGCCACAGCTCGAAGAAGGCGTTGCGGCCCTTGGGCGTGCCGATGAAGACCGCCCAGCCCTGCCGATCGGCCAACGCCGGGCGGATGATCTCCGACCACACGCGCGGATCCATGTCGGCGAATTCGTCGAGCACGACGCCGTCGAGGTAGATGCCGCGCAATGCATCGGGATTGTCGGCGCCATAGAGCCGCACCTGCCCACCGTTGGGGTAATCGACACGCAACTCGGTTTCGTGCGCGCTCGCCCCGATCGCCCGCAGCGGCGCCATGGCCGCGCGCAGATAGTCCCACGCCACCGTCTTCGATTGCTTGAGGAAGGGCGAGAGATAGGCGAAGCGCGGCCGGATCTTGTCCGATTGAATCGCACCGCCCTGCAGATCGTGGATGCAGGCCACCGTCTTGCCGGCGCGGCGATGCGTCACGATGCAGGCGAAGCGCTGGCACCGGCGATGGAAGGCGATGAACTGAGTGCGCTGTACGTAGTCGACGACGAACTCGGGTGCTGGCATGGGATTGTCATCTGCTCTACTACCGGCGGCCGAGCCGCCGCGCACGATGCGTTAGAGCCGGGCAATCCATCGGCCTTCCGCAAAATTCTTACGCTTTATGGAAGAAGGACCCTGCGCCCCGACGAGCGTTTG
>JAFAHL010000711.1 GCA_019237215.1 Hyphomicrobiales bacterium
TCGTGGGATTAGAGAAGCATATTATCATAGATTGTCACAAGTGGTCGCTAAATACAACAACTTAGTTGGTATCGCCGTTGCCGTCGAGACTAAGGATTGGGATATCCTGGCAACAAAAGAATTCAAGGGGCGCTATGAGTCTCCATATGGACTTTGCGCTGAGCATTGCTTCCAGAGCATATCTTCCTATGCAAAGACCCTTCAGAGCAATGGCGGTGTGGCGTTGGTGTTCGCTGAGCATCCAAAATATCAACGTCAGTAACCGTTCAGACCCACCCCATCGCGGCCGGCGGTGCTGATGAGGGTGGGACGGCGTAGCGGCGAAGGATCGACGAGTTTCGCATTTTCGGCTTGCGCATCGGGGGAAAGGCGATTCTACCCCTTGTGTGCCGAACCGATTCGCGGACGATTTGAAGGCCTTGACGCCGGCGGACCTCGCGACGCTGTCGCATGAGGATTTGCTGGCGACGGCGTGCGAGCTTCTGGCGCTGACGCGGGCGCAGAACGTACGTTTGTCCGAAGACTCCCGAACCAGTTCGCGTCCGCCTTCGAGCGACAACCCGTATCGCCGCCAGGACCGACGAGGAAAGGGCGAGCCGGGAGGGTCCGCCGACGAGACGGCGTCGGTCTCGCCCGACAACCACGCCGGCGAGGCGAAGGGGCCAGTCGAGAGGGCCTGCGCTCGCCGTCCCGGCAAGCCGCTCGGAGCGAAGGGGTTCTGGCGCAGCGAACCGATCGTGGTCAGCGGCGAACGCCAGCATGCGCCGCGGACCTGCGAGGTTCTGCGGCGAAAACCTCGAAGCGCAAGCCTCACGGCGCAAGGTCGGCGCCCACGTCAGTCTCGAACTGACGCAAGGCGACATGTCGCTCGAGATCGAGGCGATCAAACATGTGTATTTCGCCGCGCGCTGCGGCTGCGGTCACGAGAGCGTCGAACGCCCCGGGGTCGGCGCGCGTTCGCGCGTGGAGGGCCGCAAACGCGACTTGATCGCGACCGAGCGCTGTCTGGTCGGCCCGATGCTCTGCGCCTTCATCGCATCGCTGTCGCTGCGCTTTCGCCTGTCGCGCGTCAAGATTCAGGAATTCCTCGACGACTGGCTGGGGCTCGAACTCGGGACCGCCACGATCAATCGATGCGTTCATGAGTTCGGCCTCGCCAGCGAGCCGGTGGTCGACAGGCTCATCGAAGAGGTCAAGGCCGCCCAGATCGTCCATCTCGACGAAACCCCCTGGTATCAGCGCGGCGCCTTGATGTGGATGTGGGTCGCGGTGACCGCGACGGCGGTCGTCTTTCGCATCGGCAGCCGGCGCAAGGAAGAATTGGCGGCCCTGATCGGCGAAGCCTTTCTCGGCTGGCTCGTCACCGACGGTTACGCCGCCTATCGCGACCATCCCCGCCGCCAGCGCTGTCTGGCGCATCTGATCCGCAAAGGCCTGGCGCTCGCCGGCGGGCTCTACGGCGACGGCGCCGGCTTCGGCCGCGACCTCGTCCGCGATCTGCGCCGCCTCATCGAGCGGGTCCGTGACGGCGAGGCCGACAGCAAGGCCGTCAGGCGATTGATGGACGCCATCAAGTGGAACTGCCAGTGCAACCGTCATGAGATCGAGCAGAAGGTGCGGGACCTGGCCAACGAAATCCTCAACGACTGGGACGCGGTGATCGCCTTCGTCTACGACCCCCGCCTGCCGCCGACCAACAACGACGCCGAACGCGCGCTCCGTCACGCCGTGATCGCCCGCCGCATCAGCTACGGCACACGCACAGACGAGGGCAGCCGTTTCTACGCCGCAGCCCTCAGCATCGTCGAAACCTGCCGAAAGCGCGGCCTCGACCCCTGGGCCTACGCCCGCGATCTCATCGCCGCCGCTCGCGCCGGAGCCGTAACCCCAGCCATCCCCGTCGCCGCGTAATTCAACGGGGGGTGTGAACGGTTACAGGCTGAGCGTGAACCGGAGGTAGAGCAAAATCGCTTGCTGAATGATCTCGAGTGGGAAGCGATACCCGCTGTAGCTGGTCTTCTTCATCCGCTTCGGCTACTCGGTCATCAAGAACCCCGCAACCCTGGAGCGCCGTGACAACGCCCTGGGCACTGTTCGGCTCTCGATAGACGAGTTGTATGGCGACTTCGATTTCTCCCCTTTCCATTCCGACGCTCCTCAGCAGATATTTGTCTGCACCGCAAAATAGCACAATGGAATTGCAGCTTGTCGGCAAACAACTCAATCAGGGTGGCAATTATTGGCGTCGGGTCCTGCGCCTCGAGTCTTGTACAGGCGGTCGCGGCGGCCAAAAAGCACCCATCAGCTCAATGTCGGCGGAAATACGGACTTCCTCAACCTTTCT
>JAFAHL010000268.1 GCA_019237215.1 Hyphomicrobiales bacterium
CGTCGTCTTCAGGTTTTCGAGGACATAGGCGGTCTGCAGCTCGATGTCCGAGCCGTAGAACGGAAAGCCCGGCTGCTTGCGCGCCTGCGGCGGCACGCCGGTCTTGAAGTCGCTCGCCAGCTGACCTGCGGTGAACACGAGATCGCCAACGAGGAACGCCTCGTTGTAATTGGCGAGCGGGCGCGGAATGGACGAGGTGATGACCTCGTGCGTGAGCCCCTTGCGCGGCACGTAGCCGATGAGATCGATCTCGACCAGCGTATCGGCGACCAGCAGGCCGGTGCAGCCGATGGTGGTGCGCGGTGGCGGCACCTTGAAGTAGCGCTTCCACACCGTGTCGAAGCCGTGGAAGTTGGCGAGGTCGATGAGAAAGACTTGCGCTTTGACCACGTGATCGAGCGAGGAGCCGGCCGCCTCGAACGTCGTCTTCAGGTTTTCGAGGACATAGGCGGTCTGCAGCTCGATGTCCGAGCCGTAGAACGGAAAGCCCGGCTGCTTGCGCGCCTGCGGCGGCACGCCGGTCTTGAAGTCGCTCGCCAGCTGACCGGCGGCAAACACGAGATCGCCGACAACGAAGGCTTCGTTATAGTTGGCGAGCGGGCGCGGAACGCCCGACTTGACCACCGTGATCGCCACGTTTCCCCCCGTCAGCTGCGCGCGTCCGTCTCTTTGATGTCGACGATCCGCACCATGTGGGTCACCAGCGTCGGATCGCCTTTCTGGTCGAACTTAAACGGTCCGCGCACGCTCTGATAATCGGTCTGGCGCAATGCGTTGCGGATCGCGGTGCGCTCGCTGCTGTTGGCGCGCTCGATCGCCGCGATGGCGATGTTGATGGCGTCGAACGCCTCGGCGTGCACGAAGTCCGGCGGCTTGTTGTAGGTCTTGCGCACCAGCGCGATGAAGGCCTGCGCGGCCGGCAGCTTCGTGGACGTCGCCGGGCTGAAGTGGGTGGGATAGATGACACCGTTGGCAGCGTCCTTCGCCAGATCGAGAAAGGCGGGCGCTCCGATGCCGTCGGAGCCGAAGCGCGGCAGGTCCCAACCCATCTGCTTGATCTGGCGATGGATGAGCGCGCCCTCCGTGTAACGCGACCATTCCACGAGCCCGTCGGGGTTGGTCGAGCGGATCCTGGTGAGCTGCCCGGTGAAGTCGAGGTCGCCGCGCGAGTAGCGCTCCTCGTCGGTGACGCTCATGCCGTACTTCTTGCCGGCGTCGACGAAGGCGTCGAAAGCGCCCTTGCCGAAATCGTCGTTGACGTAGAGAAATCCGAAGCGCTTGAGCGTCGGCAGCTTCTCGTTGATGAAGTCGACCAGGTCACCGACGAGCTTGCGGTCCGGCACCGCGGAGCGGAACACCCATTCGTTGCCCTGAGTGGTGATGCGCTGGGCGGTCCCGCTCACCACGATCTGCGGCACCTCCTCCTCGCGAAAGATCTGCGCAGCCGCAAGGCTCGCCGGGCTGCTCACGCTGCCGATCGCGAGCGAGACCTGATCGCGGGTCGCGAAGCGACGCGCGACCACGGCCGCCTCTTCCGGCTTGCCGGCGTCGTCGCCGATCACGAGCTCGATCTGACGGCCGAGCACCCCGCCGCCCGCATTCTTGAGGTTGACCACCATCTCGACGCCTTCGCGCAGGCTCTGGCCCTGCGCCGCCGCGTTCCCCGACATCGGGCCGAAGGCGCCGATCTTGATCGACCCCGGCGATTGCGCCCAGACCATCGGGTTCGTGCCGACGAGCGTCACGGCGCCCGCTCCGGCGCCGATAAATTTGCGTCGGTTCATGGTCATGATCGTTCTCCGGTGAAGCGGGGCGCGCGCCCGGTTGCACGATATCCGAACATCATTGTTCGCGCAAAGCTACGCCCGGCGGATGCGCTCACTGCGTTTGTGCGACTCTCCTGTGCGAGGGGGCTTTTGCGCCGAGATAGCTCGCCCGTACGCGTTCGTCGGCCAGAAGCTGCGCTCCGCTGCCGGTCATGGTGATCTTGCCCGTCTCCATGACGTAGGCACGGTCCGCGAGCCGCAACGCCAGGTTGGCATTCTGCTCGACGAGGAAGACAGTCACGCCGGACTCGCGAAATACGCGAATTGAACGCATCACCTCGTCCACCAGGAGCGGCGCCAGACCCAGCGAGGGCTCGTCGAGCATCAAGAGCTTCGGCTGCGCCATCATTGCCCGACCGAAGGCGAGCATCTGCTGTTCGCCGCCCGACAGCGTGCCGGCGAACTGCTTGCGCCGCTCCGCCAGGCGCGGAAAGCGATCGTAGACCTCGCTCAGCGTCCCGCGAACTTTGGTCCGCCGGCCGACGAGGTAAGCGCCGACGCGGAGATTCTCCTCCACCGTGAGCTCGGGAAACACCCGCCGGCCCTCGGGCACCTGCACGAGTCCGAGCGCGACGATCGCATCCGGGCTGCGGCCGGCAATCGTTTGTCCATCGAACTCGATGGTCCCCGCGCGCGGCGTGAGCAGACCCGAAATCGTTTTCAACGTCGTGCTCTTGCCCGCGCCATTGGCGCCGATCAGCGTGACGATCTCGCCGCGACGCACTTCCAGCGAAACGCCGTGCAGGCAGATGACGTCGTCGTAAGCGGCGACCACGCCGTCAAGCTTGAGCACGCTCGTTCTCCCCGGAACGACCGAGATAGGCTTCGATGACACCCGAATCTTCCTGGATCTGCGCCGGCGTGCCGTGTGCGAGTCTGCGGCCATAGTTGAGGACCGTGATTTCGTCGCACACGCGCATCACCACGTCCATGTGGTGCTCGACCAGGATCACGGTAGTTCCGTCGTCGCGGATGCGCGCAATCAGCTCGCTGACATGCGCTGCCTCGGTAACGTTGAGGCCCGCGGCCGGTTCATCGAGCAGCAGCAGCGTCGGCCGCGCCACGATCGCCCGCGCGATCTCCAACAGGCGGCGGTGTCCATAGGCAAGCGCGCCGGCGCGGGCATGGGCAAGGCCGGCAAGACCGACGAATTGCAGCACTGCCATCGATCGATCGCGGATGCTGAGCTCCTCGCGGCGGTGGCGCGGCGTCGACAGGACCGCGTCGAAAAATCCGGCGCGCATCTGCGCATGCAGGCCGATCGCAACATTCTCGAGCGCGGTCATCTCGCCGAACAGCTTGAGATTCTGAAAGGTGCGACGAATTCCAGCGCGTGCGCGCTTGGCCGTCGAATGCTGCGTGATATCCCGCGCGCGAAAGCGCAGCGCCCCGCTGCTGACCCGATACACTCCGGCAACCAGATTGAGCAGCGTGGTCTTGCCGGCGCCGTTGGGTCCGATCAAGCCGTGCACGCTTGCGCGCCGCACCGCGAGGTCAACGGCATCGACGGCCAACAGGCCGCCGAAGCGTCGGCTCACGCTGCGCGCCTCGAGCAGCCACGCGCCATCGTCCACGCTCGCGCTCATCGCGCTGCTTCGTTGCCTGGAGGCAGCTTAGGCGCCGAACGCATCGCCACTGCGCTCACGCGCCGCCCCAATGTTGCAAAGAGCGCGGCGAGCCCGCCTTCGCCGAACAGCATGGTCGCTATCAGGATTGCGCCGAACACGAGCATGCGATAGTCGCCGATCGCGCGCAGATACTCCGGCAAGCCCACCACCACCGCAGCGCCGAGGATGGCGCCCGCCAGACTGCCGACGCCTCCGATCACCACCATGATGAGCATTTCAATCGACTTCCAAAACGTGAAGTCGTTCGGGGCGAGGTAGCGCACCTCGTGCGCATAGAGCGAACCGGCGAGACCGGCGACAAAGGCGGCGATGACGAAGCACTCGCTCTTGAGGAGTGTCACACGAATGCCGCTGGCGCGCGCGGCATCGGCGTCCTGACGGATAGCGTTGATCGCACGCCCGAAGCGCGAACCCGCGATGCGGGCGAAGGTGAAATAGACGATCGCCGCCATGCCGACGTTGAGGTAGTAGCTCCACATCGGGTCGCGCAGCGCGTAGCCGAACAGTTCCGCGCGCGGGATGCCGATAAAGCCGTAGGAGCCGCCGGTCAGCCATTCTTCGTTCTGGATGAACAGAAAAACGATGATGGAAAAGCCGAGCGTGGCCACCGCGAGGTAAGCCCCCGTCAACCGTGTTATCGGCACCATCAGCAGGCTGGCGATGGCGGCAGCGGCACCCGCGCCGATGAGGGCGAGTGGAAACGGCACTCCCAACCTGGCGGTCAGCAGGGCGGAAGTATAGGCGCCGATGCCGTAGAACGCCGCCTGGCCGATGGAAAGCTGTCCGGAATAGCCGAGCAGCACCTGCAATCCCATCGCCGCGATCGAGGCGATCGCAATCAGGCTCAAAATGTGCAGCGTGAATTTGTCCGGCTCGACCCACGGCAGCACGATCAGCGCGGCCACAACCAGCAGCGTGACGGGGTGAACGGCTGCGCGCAGCCGCGCGCTTGGGTCGAACGAGGCGCTCACCTGCGCTTCTGCCACAGTCCAACCAGGCCCGAGGGAAAGATCAGGAGAATGGCGATCAGCAGGATCATGCCGATGCCGTCTTTATAGGCCGAGGAGAGGAACACCGTACTGAACGTCTCGATCAAGCCGAACAGGATTCCCCCGAGCATCGCCCCGGTGATGCTGCCGAGCCCGCCCAGCGTCGCCGCGACGAAACCCTTCAACCCGGTGATGAAGCCCATCTCGAAGAATGCAAAGAACATTGAGCCCAGCATGATGCCGGCTGCCCCCGCCATCATGCCGGAAATCGCAAAGGTGTAGGCCATCATGCGCGTCAGGTTTGCTCCCATGAGCTGCGCCGCTTCGGGGTCCTGCGCCATGGCCTGCATGGCAAGGCCGGTGCGCGTGTGCTTGAGGAAGAGCTGCAGCGCAGCCATGATGACGACGCCCATGACCATGATCCAGAACAACTGCGGGGACACGCGCACGCCGCCGAATTCGTAGGCCGTGGTGGCGAATAGTTCCGGGAAGCGCAGCGGCTCGGACCCCCATACGATGCGTGCGGCATTGATACACAGGATCGACATGCCGACCGTGGCGGTGATGAGGTTCATGATCGGCACGCGCCGACGACGCAGGGTGCGATAGACGGCAAGCTCCATCGCCACCGCTATGATTGCGGAGGAGGCCATGCCGACGGCCACCACCGCGAGCAGAGGGAGCACTGGAAGCAACCATACGGACGTGAGCCCGCACATGCAGCCCAGCATCATCACTTCGCCCTGAGCGAAATGAATGATGTTGGTCGCGCGCATGATCATCGCGAAGCCAAGCGCAATCAGACTGTACACGCAGCCGACCGCGAGCCCGCCGACCATGAGGTCGACGAATTGGGAAACGCTGAGAGCACCCATTGCGTCCCCCTTGCGTGGAAGGATCGCGGCTTGACCAGGCGTTGTGAGACAGCGCGGACAGCGAGGCTAGTGTATCCGACCGTTGGGGGCGAGTGGGTGAGGCCGGAACGCACGGCGGAATCGGCGATGCAAGTCGCCGATTCGCCTTTCGAGGCAGGGTTTCGCGGACGATGCGGCGGCTATCGGGCCGGCACCGCGGGGGCGTAACTCGAGCAGGTGCTATGGAAACGCCTAGCCCACAGGCCCGGGATCTTCACACTTTGGTCACCATTCCGGCGCTTCCATCGGCGACTGTGACCGTCGGGTCGGGCTCCATGATTGGCACAGCGATCACGAAAGTCTTGCGCGGACCGGGCGCCGCCCTGTGCGTCCTCGTTTTATGCGCTGCGCCCGCCGCGGCGCAGTTGTCCTTCCCGTTCTCGCCGCCTCCTCCTCCCAATCCGGTGCCTGCGCCCAATGCGGCCCCCGCTCCCAACGCGGGCGCGCGCAGCCAAGCCTGTCTGCGGCTCGAAAGCCAGCTCGCCGCGATCGATCGCGGTGCCGCGGTCGATCCTGCAAAGGCGGACCAGATCAAGCGCTACGAAGACGCCGCGGCCAAGCAGCAGTCCGAGCTCGATCGCCTGGGCCAGCAATCCCAGCGCCTGGGCTGCCAGGGGGGCGGCTTCTTCGCCTTGTTCAGCGGGCAGTCGCCGCAATGCAGCCCGCTCAACAACCAAATCCAGCAGATGCGTGCGAATCTCGACCGCACGCTGACCGACATCCAGCGACTGCAGGGCAACAGCGGCGAGCGCGAGGGGCAGCGGCGCGGCATCCTGGTAGCGCTCGGGCAGAACGATTGCGGCCCGCAATACCGTCAATACGTCACCGGCGGGCCGGGGGGCTTTTTCGACGCCCTGTTCGGCGGCGCGACCGTCGCGCCTGCTCCCAATGCCCCGCTCGCTGGCACCTATCGGACGCTGTGCGTGAGAACCTGCGACGGCTATTACTTCCCGATTTCCTACTCCACGGTGCCGGGCAAGTTCGCGGAGGATGAGCAGCTTTGCCGGCGCATGTGCCCGGCCACCGAGGTGACCCTCTACAGCCACCGCAACCCCGGCGAAGATGTCTCCCGCGCGGTGTCGATGAGCGGCAGGGTTTACTCGGATCTGCCCACCGCGTTTAGCTATCGCAAACAGTACAATGCCGCCTGCAGCTGTCGCCTGCCCGGCCAATCCTGGGCCGAAGCCCTGCGGCAAGGGGATGATCAGACCATCGAACGCGGCGATATCGTGGTGACGGAGGAGCGGGCGAAGCAACTGTCGCAGCCGCGCTTCGACGCGCAGGGCAAGCCGGTCAACTTCGGCGCCAATCCCGGCCGGCAGGCGCCGAAAGGCACAGATGCCGTCAACGGCGCGCCGCCGCCACCCGCCAGCACCGAGCAAGGCGCCGCGCCGGCGGCCGAGGACAAGGTCGAGCAAGCACCGGCCGAGCAAGCACCGGGCAAGCGCAAAGTGCGCTCGGTCGGACCGAACGTCTATCCGGTGCGGTAGCGAATCGATCGCGATTGATGCATGGCCGCGGTCGCCGGCACTGCCGGCGGCGCTAGACGTTCTTTGTCGCCGTGAGCGAATAGCGCTGATCCGCAGCCAGGCATTCCGCTTGCGGCAGTCCCAGCTCCTTGCGCACGATATTGGTGCCAAGCACCATCGCCACCATCTTGTAACTGGCGTGCCGGCGGCCCATGCCCTCGCGGCCCATGCCACAGTCGGATGAAATGATCAGCTGCTGTGGCGGAATGTGCTCGAGCGCCTCGCGGATGAGGCCGGCAATCGCGTCCGGCCGCTCGACCTGCAGGGTGTGATGGTCGATGACGCCGATCACGACCTTTTTGTCCTTGATCACCTCCCCGATTGCCTTCAAATCGCCGGTGCCGGATGAACAGGTCTCGAACGTCAGCGCGTCGGCCTCGACTTGGTTGAGCGCTTCGAGTGTCGGCTGGTAACTCTGGACGTCGCGGAAAATGCGCTGCTGGGATGGGTTGCCCCAGCAGGTGTGGCACCACACTTCGGTCTTGCCGCGCAGGCCCTTCACGGTGTTGTTGAATATCTTCACCAGGTCGGCCGTGTCGAGCTTGCCGAACGTCTTGCCGCGCGCCGGCACCATGTGAATCTGGGGCTCCTCCATCTGTATGACCGGGCAGCCGGCATCGGCGAGCTCATGGAGCTCCTCGTTGAGTGCATTGCTGATCGCCCAGGTGCGCTCGACCGGATCCTTGTAGTGGTCGTCTTCGACCGAAGCCGCGATCAGTTCGGGCAGGATGGTCCCGAACTTGATCGGCTTGCTGGTCATGCGCTGCGCCGTCTTCCACATCGCCGCATATTGCAACCTGCCGCGCCCGACCGGCCCCACGATCCTGGGGAACACGCGCGCTTCGAGGAAGTCGTGCAGGATATGCCCGCGCGGATAGGCGACCGCACCGATCTTGTAGGCCGTCGGCTGCGGCAATTCGGCAAAACCGTCCATGTGGGTCAGCGGGTAGCCCTGCCAACTCATGCCGCCGACCTCCTCGTCGTAGTGCGCGTCGCCGTCGGTCAAGATGTCGAGGCCGGCGGTTTCCTGCGCCCGCAGAAAGCATGAGACCGCATCCTCGTACTGTTCGCGGTAGCGCGAATTGACCATGGCTTCGAGGAAGCTTTTCGGTCCCAGCGCCGCGGTGTACCAGGCCGGCCGCGGCAGTGAGCCGATGATCGAGGTTGGCAGGGTGACACCCGCGGACGCTTTGTACATCGTTTCCTCTCTTGCTGTGCAGTGCCTCGCCTTCCCGATTGCGGACGAAGGAAAAGGGAGAGAAGCGTTCAGAAATCGTACGCTTCGCTCTTCGCCGCCGCGTTGTTCACCAGCGAGCGGTCGGGCTCCGGCAGTGGCGCGCCGGAATCGCGGAAGCGGTTGACGATGGGGTAGCGGCGGTCGCGACCGAAGTTCTTCAACGTCACCTTGACGCCGGGCGCCGCTTGCCGGCGCTTGTACTCGGCGAGATTGAGCATGCGCTCGACCTTCATGACCGTCTCGCGGTCGAAGCCATCCGCGACGATTTTGGCGATCGGCTCTTCGCGCTCCACCAGCCGTTCGAGGATCTGGTCGAGCACATCGTAGGGCGGCAGCACGTCCTGGTCGGTCTGGTTCTCGCGCAACTCGGCAGAAGGCGCACGGGTGAAAACATTTTCGGGAATGATCTGCGTGCTGGGCCCGAGCGCGCCCTCAGGCTTCCAGGCGTTGCGCAGACGTGCCAGTCGGTAGACTTCGGTCTTGTAGAGGTCCTTGATCGGGTTGAAGCCGCCGTTCATGTCGCCATAGAGCGTGGCATAGCCGACCGACATTTCCGACTTGTTGCCGGTGGTCACCACCATGGCGCCGGTCTTGTTGGAGATCGCCATCAATAGCGTGCCGCGCGCACGCGCCTGCAGGTTCTCCTCGGTGATGTCGCGCGGCAGCCCCGCGAACGGCGCCGACAGGATCTTCTCGAAGCCGTTCACGGCGTCCGCGATCGGCAGCACCTCGTACCGGATGCCGAGATGCTTCGCGAGAAGGTCGGCATCCTCGAGCGACACCTGCGCGGTGAAGCGATATGGCAGCATGACGCCGCGGACGCGATCGGCGCCCAGCGCATCCACCGCGATCGCCGCACACAGCGCCGAGTCGATGCCGCCGGAAATGCCGAGCAGCACCCCAGAGAAACCGTTCTTGCGAACGTAGTCGCGCAGGCCGAGCACGCAGGCGGCATAGTCGCCCCTGTCGCCGTCGAGCAGCGGCGCAACCGGACCGGCACAGCGCCAGCCGTCGCTGCCCCTGACCCAGCGCAGCGTGACGATGGACTCGGTGAAATCCCGCAATTGCGCCGCTACCGACAGGTCGGCATTGAGCGC
>JAFAHL010000272.1 GCA_019237215.1 Hyphomicrobiales bacterium
CCTCGACGTCTTTGCGCGCGAGCCGGAGGTGCCGGCCGAGCTGATCGCGATGGACCACGTCGTGTTGTTCCCCCACCTCGGCTCGGCGTCAGTCGCGACCCGCGACAAGATGGACCAGCTGGTGGTCGATAATCTCTTGGCGTGGGCGGCGGGCAAGCCGCCGCTGACCCCGGTCGCGGAAACGCCATGGCCGCCGAAGACAAAGCGGCCATGAACTGTAGTTGTGTCGCGCGCTCCTCAGGATGAGGACGGATCGCCGCAAGGCTGCGTAAATTCCGCATATGCACGTGATGCAACGCCGTCCGCCGGCGTGCGGGCGAGGCATGACGCGGCGCGTCCGGCGTGGTAGCGTGTGCCCAACCGCTATTCGTTTCGAGTTTCCATCATGCCGGCTCGCGCTTGTCTCGCTGTGATCGCGCTTGCGCTCTCCGCCGTGGGCGCCGGCGCGCAGACCGCGGCGCCGAGCGACGCCGCCAAGGAGATGGTGGGCGCCTGGGAAATTTCCAACGCCGCGCGCGACAAGACCTGCCCGGCCACCTTCAAGCTCGACCCTGGCGCCGGCGGCTTCAAGCTCGAGCTCGACGAAGCCTGTGGCAGTACTTTCCCGTCGCTCAAGGACGTCGGGGTCTGGACCATGGGGCCGAACGATGAGGTGCGGCTGTTGAATTCCAAGGGCGTGGTCGTTCTCGATTTCATGGAGGTCGAGTCCCACATGTACGAGGCCGAGCGCAAAGGGGAGGGGCTCTTCTTCATGCGCACCCAGGATGCCATCAAGGCGGCCACGGTCAGTCCCGAGCAGGTGTTCGGCGAATGGACCTTGTTCAAGGAATTCGAGAAGCCGCTCTGCAGCCTCACGCTGTCGAGTGCCTCGGCCGGAGGTGAAAACTACAAGCTCACGGTCAAGCCCGGCTGCGACGCCTCGGTCGCCGACATCGGGCTTTCGACCTGGCGGCTCGACAGCGACGGGCTGCTGCTCAGCGGCCGCGGCGGCAGCTGGCGCTTTTCCGAAAGCGACGCCACGACCTGGGAGCGAATTCCCGCCACTTCCGATCCGCTCGTGCTGTTGCGGCAATAGCCGTCCGCGCCGCGCTCGCGTCGCTCCTATCTGCGGCCCGGTGCTTTGGGCGTGAACAGGTCGAGGTCGATCGCCATTCCCATCGCGAGGTAGCCGGCGCGGTTGGGGTGGAGCTTGTCGCCTGGCCCGCCGGTCGTGCTTTCGGGCACGAACTGCGCCTTGAGGCCGCCGGTCTGCGGATCGAGCGTTGCCTTGTCGAAGTCGATCACGGCGTCGAACAAGCCCGACGTGCGGATGAATTCGTTGAGCGCCTTGCGCTTGTCATCCTGTTCGGGGAAGCCGTGCGCCGCATTCGAGGAGCCGAGCGCGCTGACCACCGTGGCGCCGATCACGCGCATCTGCGGTTGCCGCGCGCGGATGCGGCCGACGACCTCCTTCATGCCGTTCTGCGCCGTCTCCACCGATGCGTTGCCGTTGCGGCTGAAATCGTTGATTCCTTCCAGCCAGATCATGGCGGTCACGCCGGAGAGCTCGAGCACGTCGCGCTCGATGCGTTGCATCGCCGACGGCCCGCCCGGGACCGGTTTCTGTGGGCTGTAATCCGCCGGCCCTGCGATCTGATTGCCGCCGATCCCGGCATTGACCACCGCGATGCGGTTGCCGTGCGCGGCGTGCAGCCGCCGTGACAGCACGTCCGGCCAACGGTCGTCGCCGTTCATGGTCGACGCCGTTCCGTCGGTGATCGAATCGCCAAAAGCCACGATCGCGAAGCTGTTCGCCGGCGCCATCATCTCGACGGCGTCGACGAAGAACCACGACGCCGTGCTGTAGGGAAATGCCGCTTCGTCTTCCGACTTGCCTTTCGATCCCGCACCCGGCGCAGTGACGTAGGACGTGGTGAGTGCTTTCGCGTGCCACGTCATCGGGCCGCTCTCGCCTGCAACGTGGAAGCTGATGGCGAGCTTGCGCCCGGCAAGCTCGGCCGGATCGCGCACGAAACCGAGTTGGACGGCATCGCTCCAGACCGCGCTCCCCGGCGCCACCGTCACGCTTGCTTTGCCGGCGAAGGTGACCGGCTGATTGGTCCCCTTGACCAGCGCGGGCCCGCCCATTTGCAAGCCCACGAACACGTCGTCGAAGGTGACGGCCTTCGTGCCGAAGACGTTGCTCAGCCGCAGCCGCGCTTGCCGCCCCCAAATGTCGGGTCGCACGATCAGGCGAAACGTCTGGTCGTTCGCCCCGGTTTGCGCGGAGGGAAAGGCGAACCGCTGATCCGGCTGCGCCGATGGGTTGCCGACGGGGTAGGGTCCATGCGCGGAGGCGACCCAGCTTACGACCCAGGTCGCGCCCTGCTGCGCCGAGAGCGTGTGCGGAAGAACAAGGATGATGCCCGCCACAATCAAAAACACGAACCGCCGCATAGCCTTTCCTCCCGCCTATTGCAGCCGGCATGCAACTGCCGAGGCCGGCTCCGGATTCTTTTCACTGGCTGAAGCTGCGCCGGAGAATGCTAGAGCTTACGTAGCGACGCTACAACGATCTCGAGGTGGACCTGCTCTCCCGGCAAGGCGCGTCAGAGTTCCGAAAATGGCATTTGCGCTTCGTCCCAGCATGCTCGAAGATCGATAGGCGCTGTTCGTCAACCGTCGGGAGGAAGCCATGCAAACCAAGAGGCATCTCGAGAGTGCCGTGACGCGAAGGAGCGCTGCCGCTGGCGCGATGGCGTTGGTCGGGCTTCTTGCCTTGCCGGTTTCGGCGCAAACGCCGAGCGGCATAACGGGCGTGGTGGCGCCGGGCGTCGAGCCGGGCCTAGTGCAGGAAGGGTTCGTGTTCACGGAAGGACCGGTCGGCACGCCGGACGGCGGCCTATATTTCTCCGATATCCGTCCCAATCGCATCTACCGCCTCGATGCGAACGGGAAGATCAGTCTCGTTCGCGAGCAGACCAACGGCGCCAACGGCCTCGCGGTGACGCGCGAGGGAGATTTGCTGGCGGCGGAAGGTGACGGCAAACGGATCAGCAAGCGCAGCCGCGACGGCACCGTCACGACCGTCACCGAGGGCAGCGAAGGCAAGCCGTTCCTGGCGCCGAACGATCTCATCCTCGATGCCAAGGGCGGCCTCTACATCACCGATCCCGGCCCGCGGCCGGTGGTGCCCGGCCGCACTGCCTACGTCTATTACCTGCCGCCCGGCGCCAAGCAGCCGATCGTGATCGACGACAAGATCGCCAGGCCCAACGGCCTCACGCTGACCCGCGACGGCAAGACCCTTATCGTCGACGACACGCTCAACCCCACCGTCTACGCCTACGACGTCGAGCCCGATGGCAGCGTGAAGAACAAGCGCGCCTTCGCGCAGCTGCGCGACATCCCCGAAGGCAAGGAGAGCGGCGCCGACGGCATGGCGCTCGATCGCGAGGATCGAGTCTACATCACGACCCTCACCGGCGTTCAGGTGTTCGACGCCGCCGGCAAGTATCTCGGCACGATCAAAGTGGCGCGGCAGCCGGCCAATGTAGGCTTTGCCGGACCGGACAAGCGCGTGCTCTACATCACCGCGCGCGAAGGTCTCTATCGTTTGGATACGCTGGCGCAAGGTCCCGACCGCATCGGCAAATGAGTCGACGCACGAAGTGTTACCCGCGGCAAAGCCCGCGCAAATCAGGGAGATGAACATGGTTCCGACGGCATTCTCTCGCGCTTTCATCGGCCTCATCGCGGCGACACTGCTCGCTGGTTTCGCGGCTCCGCTCCACGCCAAGGAGTTCCTCAAGGGCGAGCGTGCGCAGACGCGCGGCTACTCGCAGGCGGTGATCACCGAGGGCGGCAAGACCGTGTGGCTTGCCGGCCAACTCGCGATCGTCGACGACACCGGCAAGTCCCTCGCCGGTGATCTCGACGGGCAGGTGCGACAGATCTTCAAGGGCATCAATGCCACGCTGGAAAAGGCCGGCGGCAAGCTCAGCGACATGGTGCAGATGACCGTGTTCATCACCGATGTGCGCTACGGTGACCGCCTGACCCAGCTCCGGCGCGAAATATTGGGGGACAATTTCCCCGGCAGCGCCCTCATCACCGTGACCGCCTTGGCCGTACCCGAGGCTAAAGTCGAAATTCAGGGTTACGCCGTCATCGGCGGCAAGTAGCGCCATCGGCCCATCGGCTTTCATGTTGATGACTAGCTCATCTGCGTTAGCGACTGGAGGTTTAACGGCTTGGGCTCCAGGGGGTGAATGCCGTCGGCGCGCCCGCAGTGATCAGGACGCCGAATGGACCCCCA
>JAFAHL010000493.1 GCA_019237215.1 Hyphomicrobiales bacterium
CACCCTCCCATTCGCCTGATGTTCATGATGTCGTCGGGCGGTCTGACCGCGGCAAATTTGTTTCAGGGCAAGGATGCGATCCTCTCGGGCCCCGCCGGCGGCGTGGTCGGCATGGCGGAAACCGGACGCGAGGCCGGCTTCTCGCACTTGATCGGCTTCGACATGGGCGGCACCTCGACCGACGTGTCGCACTTCGACGGCGAATATGAGCGCGCGTTCGAGACCGAGGTCGCCGGCGTGCGCATGCGCGCGCCGATGATGCTGATCCACACGGTGGCGGCGGGCGGCGGCTCGATCCTGCATTTCGACGGCGCGCGCTTCCGCGTCGGGCCCGACAGCGCTGGCGCCAATCCCGGCCCGAAGTGTTACCGCCGCGGCGGACCGCTCGCGCTCACCGACGCCAACGTCATGGTCGGCAAGCTGTTGGCGGATTTCTTCCCGAAGATTTTCGGTCCGCAGCAGAACCTGCCGCTCGACAGCGACGGGGTGCGCACGGCTTTTGCGGAGCTCGCCCGCGAGATCGGCGATGGCCGCTCGGGCGAAGACGTCGCCGACGGCTTCATCAAGATCGCGGTCGAGAACATGGCGAACGCGATCAAGAAAATTTCGGTGCAGCGCGGTTACGACGTGACGCGCTACGCGCTCAACTGCTTCGGCGGCGCCGGCGGCCAGCATGCCTGCCTGGTCGCCGACGCGCTCGGCATGACTAAGGTGCTGATCCATCCGTTCTCCTCGCTCCTATCCGCCTACGGCATGGGCCTCGCCGACATCCGCGCCACGCGCCAGCAAGCGGTCGAAGAGCCGTTCGGGGATGCGGCGCTGGCATCGATTGCGCGCGTCGGCGGACGACTGGCGGAGGACGCCAGGCGCGAAGTCGTCGACCAGGGCGTGGCCGCACAAGCGGTCGAGGTCTTCATCCGCGCGCACATCCGTTACGCCGGCACCGACACCGCGCTGGTGGTGCCGGCCTTCTCCGTGCCTCGCGCTGGCGCGCCTTCGCGCCCCGCTCATCTGGGACTCGATGGCCTCTCCCTCGCGGAGATGAAATCCGCCTTCGAGGCCGCGCACAAATCGCGCTTCGGATTCGTCGACGAAAGCAAGGAGCTGGTGGTCGAGGCGGTGTCGGTCGAAGCGGTTGGCGGTGGCGCAAAGTTCACCGAGCCGGTGTTGCCCACGAGGAGCGCTGCGCTCCCCTCCCCGGCGCGCCGGACCAAATTTTATTCGCGCGGGGAATGGCACGAGGCAGCGGTGTTCACGCGCGGGCAGCTTTCACCCGGCGCTGCCGTACGCGGCCCGGCCATCATCATCGAGCCGCACCAGACTATCGTGGTCGAGGACGGCTGGCGCGCGGAAATCACCGCCAAGAACCACCTCGTGCTCGATCGCGTCGTACCGCTCAAGCGGCAAAGCGCCGTCGGCACCGCCGCCGACCCGGTGATGCTCGAAGTGTTCAACAATCTGTTCATGTCGATCGCCGAGCAAATGGGCGTGTCGCTGCAGAACACCGCCTATTCGGTCAACATCAAGGAGCGGCTCGACTTCTCCTGCGCGGTGTTCGCCGCCGACTCCACGCTCGTCGCCAACGCGCCGCACATGCCGGTGCATCTCGGCTCCATGGATCGCGCGGTCGAAACCATCATCCGCGAGAACAAGGGCAAGATCGCGCCGGGCGACGTCTACGCCATCAACGCGCCCTACAACGGCGGCACGCATCTGCCCGACATCACCGTGTGCACGCCGGTCTTCGATGATGTCGGGCGCGAGCTGCTGTTCTGGGTCGCCTCGCGCGGCCATCACGCCGACGTCGGCGGCATTTCGCCCGGCTCGATGTCGCCGAACGCGACCACGATCGAGGAAGAAGGGGTCTACATCGACAATTTCAAGCTGGTGGACCGCGGCCGCTTCCGCGAGCAGGCGCTCTACGACCTGCTCAACGGCGCGAAATATCCCGCCCGCAATGCGCTGCAGAACGTCAACGACATCAAGGCGCAGATCGCCGCCAACGAGAAGGGCGTGCAGGAGCTGCGCAAGATGGTCGCGCACTTCACGCTGCCGGTGGTCAAAGCCTACATGCAGCACGTGCAGGACAACGCGGCCGAGAGCGTTCGCCGCGTCATCGATCGCATCCACGATGCCGCATTCGAATGCGAGATGGATCAGGGCACGTGGATCAAGGTCAAGATCAGCGTCGACAAGGACAAGCGCGAGGCGACCGTCGACTTCACCGGCACCTCGCCGCAGCAGAACACCAATTTCAACGCGCCCGAACCGGTGGCGCGCGCCGCCGTGCTCTACGTGTTTCGAGTGATGGTCGACGACGAGATCCCGATGAACGGCGGCTGCCTGCGGCCGATCAACATCGTCATCCCGAAAAAATCGATGCTGTCGCCCGAATATCCCGCCGCGGTCGTCGCCGGCAACGTAGAAACGTCGCAGGCGGTGACGAATTGCCTGTTCGGCGCGCTCGGCGCGCTCGCCGCCGCCCAGGGCACCATGAACAACCTCAATTTCGGCAACGCCAAATACCAATACTACGAGACGATATGCTCGGGCTCGCCGGCGGGCCCGGGTTTTCCCGGCACCGATGCCGTGCACACCCACATGACCAACACGCGGTTGACCGACCCGGAGGTGCTGGAGTTTCGCTATCCGGTCCTGCTCGAGGACTTCCACATCCGTGAAGGTTCGGGCGGACGCGGCCGCTGGAATGCCGGCGACGGCGTGCGCCGCACCATCCGGTTCCTGGAAAAGATGGATTGCACGATCCTGTCGGGCCATCGCCGCGTGCGTCCGTTCGGCTTGGCGGGAGGCGAAGCCGGTGAGATCGGCGAGAACGCCGTGCGGCGCAACGACGGCCGCGTGGAGAAGCTTGCGGGTAGCGACGCCACCGTCATCGATGCCGGCGAGGCGATCATCATTCAGCCGCCCACCGCGGGCGGATACGGCAACCCGGAGCGGTGATCGCGGCGATTGCTGTCACTGCCGAGACGACGTTTCCTGTCGCGACGTCATCAACGACATGGCCGGGCATAAGCGCTTTCACGCGGGTCTTGCGATGCGCGATGCCCGGCCACGACGTTGAGAGGGTGTGTCCGCGTTACGACTGCTGGATCGCCGACACCAGCCAATGACCGCCGCGCGCGCGCATGAAGGTCCACACTTCGGTGGCTTCGTCCGGCCCGCCTTGCAGCACGCGGCCGCTGTCGCGCTCGATGGTCTCGTCGTTGAGCGAAAAACGCATCGCGACGGTGGCGTAGTCGGTGTCGCCCTCGCGCCAAGCCTCGGCCAGATCGCCCTGCAACAGCTTGACGTCGGAGAGGCGATTGACGACGCCCTTGCTCGCATTCGCCGACAGTTCCTCCGAGAAATAAGACAGCATCTCGGGCGTGACGTGCCGGCGCAACCGCGCGAGATCTTCGGCGCTATAGGCGCTCTGCACTTCGCCGAGGGTCTTCTCGAAGGCGTTGAAGTCATCCGGCGTGAGCCCGACTTCGTCGGTGCCGGATGCGCGCGCACGCGATGCAGGAGCGCCGCCACCGAACCCCATCTGCGGACGGGCGCCGCCGGAGGCGTAATCGCGCAATGCCGGGCCGCTGGCGAGCGCGGGCTGGCTGCGGCGCTGCCACCACGTCCATAGCAGATAGCCGATGATCACGATGAGGCCGATTTGCAGCAACAGGCCGAGCATCGAGGCGAAGCCGCCGAGGCCGCCCAGAAAACCATGGCCGAACAGCATGCCGAGCAAGCCGGCGCCGAGCAACCCGGTGAACAGGCCGCCGAGGAAGCCCGGCCGATTGAAGAAGCCGCCCATGGGCGAGGATACCGGCGGGCGTTGCGCGAACATGCCGCCCGGCTGTCCCGGCTGCGTCATGCTGCGCTCGATCGGCCGCGCGCTCGGCGATGTGGTCGTCGACGGCGGCGCGGAGAAGGTTTGCGACCCGCGGCTGCCGAAGCTCATCCCGCGCCCGGCGCGGGCATCGGCATCGCTCATCGCGAAGGCCAACACCGCCGCCACGGCGCAAAGCGCAAGCAGCGGACGAACGCGCAAGCAAAGCATGGAGTCCTCCCAGAAAGACCGTTTGGTCCACCCAAATATTGGTATCCCATGGCGCCATTGTAAGAGGTGCCGCATGGTGTCGCAGACCCCGCACACATGCCGCCTGCGGCACCCATTCCGCTCGTCCCCGCGAAAGCGGGGACCCAGATCGGGACGGTAGACTGGATTCCCAACATAAGCGCGTTCACGCGCGTCTCGAGGCGCTATGCGCGGGAATGAGCGGTGGACCCCGGCCTCGATCTTTCCGCGCGAACTAGCAATTGGGTCGCGTCAGTCGTCTTGCCCGTCCTCGCCGGGCCGGGCCATGGGCAGGGCGCGCTCGCGCCGTTCCTCGTCCGGATCAAAGGGCCACCGCGGCGCCGCCGACCGGCGCGGTGCGAGCGAGCCGGTAATGCCCGGATCGCGCTTGATCACGTATCGCGCGGCGCGCGCGGCGACCTCCTCGCCCGAGACAGCGTGGGGATTGCACGCGCGATGGCCATCACGCCGGCGCATCAAATCGACGTGGATGTGGTCGTAGTGATAGACGTTCGAGCCGGGCGCCAGCACCGTGCTGAATTGATCGCAGGCCGCGGCCTGCACGTCGCGCAGAAAGCCCTGCTCCTCCGGCAACCCGCGCCAGCCGTTCTTCACCGTGATCTTGCGTCCGTCGGCGAGCGTGAACGCCGCGATGTCGAGCGCGTTGCCGAAGGCGTGCTCGGAAATGCTCGCCCGCGAATTGCCATTCATGCCGCGACAGGAATAGGCGGAAATTTGCTTGATCTCGACAACCGGCGAGCGGAACCAGCGCATCGCCGCCGGCTGCACGGCGCCTGCGATCCAACGTTCGAGCTCGGACACGATCGGGCATGCGAGCGTTGCCGGCGGGCTCACCGCGACCGGCGTCAACGCTGGCGTCGGCGGGATGTCGCGGGCGGGACCCAATGCACCCGGCGGCTCGCGCGCGGATGCGCGCGGGGCGTCGCGTGGCGGACCCGGCGCGTCGACCAGCGGCCGGCGCTCGTAGGGCTCGGGCGAAAAGTCATCGCGAGGCGACCCCATCGGGGACGGCGAGCGAGATCTCGACGGCGGAGCGGCGGGCGTCGCCCCGTAGGGTCGGCGAAAGTCGTAGGGCTCGGCCGGGACAGTGGGCTGATCGACCACGCCCGGCGGGTTGAGCGACACGGGCTCATCTGGGGCGGTGTCACGCCGCGGCGGTTGCGGCGCAGGAGACTGGTAGTCCGGCAGCACGCGCGATTGGTACGGCGGCTCCGCCGGGCGGATCGGCCAACTCGACGGCGCCGCACCGCGCGGAATGTCGCCGGGCGGACGCAGCTCGTCGCTGTAGCCGAGCGCTCCGCTCTCGCCCAAGATCGATACCTTGAGCGGAAAATCGGCACCGCACATCCCGGGACCCCGGATCGGCTGGATGCGGACGATGCCCGCGCTTTCCTTGACGGCGCCCGCGTTGAGGCATTGCACCTCGGCCTCGTGGCGCCACGGCTCGCGCTCGGCAAAAAAGCCGCCGCCGCTGCAACCCGCCAACACGCCGAGAAGGCCAAGGATGATGGAGCCGACGAGATACCAACGCACTCCCCACGCCATGGCGCGAGCATGCGATGGATGTTGTTAACGTTTCTTCAAAGATTGATGCGCGCGCTCGGCCGCCGGTCCACGCCTCGCGCTATGGTTAAGAAGAATGGGACCGGTTTTTGTGTCTCGCAGTTGCGTCGCTCGCGGCGGCGCGCGCAAGACCGGCGCCCGCGATCGGCGCATCAGCGGACTAACGTCATGGTCCGCCACGTATTATTCCACGTGACCGGTAGATTTATCGAGGTCCGCGCGGGTCGAATATTAGACCCGCAAGCATTCGTTATGCGCCATCAAAGGACAATGTCCCCGATAGTTTACGTCGAAATATCATGATGTTGGTCGTGTCGTGCGCGCCGCGATCAAATTCGCGTGCTCGCCTTCGGCAATGCAGCATATTTGTCATTAGGACTTCGTCATCCCTCTGTTAGGCTTGCGTTGCGGACAGAACGTGGGAGGACGTGACGGTGGATCTTGCGTTGAGGCTCAACGTGCTGGTGGTGTTCGCCGTGTTTGCGTTCGTCGGCGCGATCCTGCTGGGCGCGTTCTGATCGCGAGCATCCACGCAACGCCGCGTTCGATCGATTTTTTCAGCACCGGAGATCCCCTCCGGTGTTTTGCATTTTCCAGCGGCTCGCTTCGTCAACGCGCAGCACCGCGTCAGCGTCGCCGTTAGTTGCCTGCGAGCGTCGTCCCGCGCGTGATCTCATCCCAATTCGCGAGCGCGCGCTCCACGACGCGGTCCGCGTCCTCCTTCAAAAGGTAACCCGCTTGCACGAGCCTCGCTGCGGCATCCGTCACGAGCCGCTGATACTGCGCGCGGTTGCCGTAGCGCTCTTCGATCGACAGGCGCGGGTCGCGCGCTTCCTCGCGCGCCGCCTTGGTCACGGCAAAGGGGATGTAGGAGCCGGTGAGCGGGAGCAATTCGCCGGGCTGGCCGATCGAAGGGTTGCGGAAATTCCAGCCGGTGTAGGTCGCGAGCGGCACGGCAACGTTTGGAAGTCGAATCCCGGAGAGCTCGTTGCCGTCGCGATCGACCTGCGGGACCAATAACGGCAGCGGATGGGCGGTGTGCGGCCCGTCGAGATCGGCGCGATAGCCGGCCGGGATGGTGAGCGGCGCGCGCACGCCGGGGATCGCCGGGAATTCGATACTCTCGCGCGGCACGAGCGTCTTATCCGCCAGTCGCGGATGCGCGCTCGGTGGCGGGGCAGCGCCGTCGCGCACCCAGCGATCCATTGCGACGAGCAGTGCGCGCTGAGCCCACGCGTATTCGTTGCCGTTCGGCTTCTGCTGGCCCGGCCCTTGCGACGGCAGATAACCGCCGGGAACATGCTGCGTGCCGGCGATCAGATAGATGCGCACGTTGTCCGGCACTTTCGCGTCGTCGCGGCCATCGAGCGTGGTGTGGATCAGCGCCGCAGCGCGTCCACCGCCCCAGTATTCGCCGGATGAGTTGGTGTAGAAAATCTTCGGGCGTTGGTCCGGCCCGAGTTTCATCAAGATCCCATCCGTCTTGCCGGTCACCGGATCGTATTGATCGAGATCGAGATAGGGAAACAGCGACGCCACAAAGAAGCCGAGACCATTCGGCCGCGCCAAGCGCGAATTGAAGTCGCCGCTGCGCGCCGAGCCTGCGATGTGAGAGATCACGCCATCGAAGGCGCGACGATCCTGTTCGTCGGCGTTGAAGCCTTCGTAGAGAAATTGCCGCAGGAAGCGACCGTCCTGCGAGGGACCAAAGGCATAAGCGTAACGTGCCGCAATCGGCCCGCCTTGCCCGTGCTTCACCGCCGATGCCATGTCGCGCAACGCCGCAAATCCGAGGCCAGCAACCACGGCGCCCTTCGCCTCGTAGCTCAACTCATAGAAATGGCCGGGCTCGTAGCCGCCTTTGAGATAGAGTGCGGAGATGTCGGTGACGACCGCGCCGTCCTTCATACGGCCGAACTGCCACTGATCGCGCGCAATGGTGCGCGGCGCGCCGAGAAAGCCATCGCGCACGGTGAGCGTGTTCGCCGCGCTGGCAGGATCGAGCGGCGGATAGCGGGTCGTATCGGCATAGCGCCCCATGTCGTCGAGCGCGTAGGTCTCTTCGGCCGTGTTCGGCGTGAATGTCGTCGACACCCGTCCGGTGACCGGCTTGCCCTGATCGAGCACGGGCGGCGCGTCGAGCGCCATCAATCCGCCACGGCGTGGAATATCGAACTGCCACCCCACCCACACCAGGGTAAAGCCCTGCCGCAGCAGGAAGCCATCGCCGAAATCCCGCTCGGCGGTTGGGTCGGGCACCGCCGCTGCGCGGTTGAAGCCGCCAAGCATGTTCTTGCGCCCGCGGTTGAGGACGTCGAAAAGTGCGACGCCGTTGCCGCGGGCGGCGTCTTTCGGAGCAAGCACGTAGAGATCAGCCGAAAACGTCACGCGCTCGTCCGCATCGCGCGGCGCCTTGTCGAGATCGACGACGGCCTTGTTGCGGGGATGCGCAGGATCGACCGAGAAGAACACCTTCCCGATGATCTTCTCGTAGGCGCCGGCGGCGCCGAAGGGCTTGCCGCCGAGAACGTCCGTGCGCGAAGCAATCTCGATTCGCGTCACCTCCGCCTGCACGCAATGACTCGCGCAGGTGACCGCGGCGACGATCAGCGCCCATCCGAACCGCAATAGAACCATTGCCGTCTCCCTATTGTCGTCGCGCGTCCTCGGTTGTCCGGCGGGGCGCGGTCTGCAACAGCTGCTGCAGCTGTTGGCTCCAGAATTTTGCCATGCCGGTGGTCGCGTGGCCGCGCGTGTCTTCGCTCGCCGGGATCAGGTAAAGCCGACCGTTTTTCACGCGTTTGAGTGCGCGCTCCGTAATTCCGGTTTCAGGCGGGTTGCGTTCATCGTCGGCCGAATTGATCGCCAGGAGCGCGGCCTCAATCCGTTCAAGGCCGACCGAGGGATCGTAGTCGCGCGAAGACTCCCATTGGTAGAGAAAGTCATTGGCATCGCCGGGGGGCGCCGCCGCCAAGCGCGCGTCCACGAGCTTGTCGGCCTGCTCGCGCGTGGGGGCCATCTTCTGGTACGCGAGCGTTCCTCCGCTGGTCGCGATGGCGAAGAACACGTTGGCCAAGCGCAGCGAAGGCGGCTGCGTCGCGTAGTCGCCGTTATTCCATTCCGGGTCGCTGCGGATCGTTTCAAGCATCATCCGCCGCAACATCCAATTGCGGCTCGCCATGGGCGTGGGCTGCGACGCCATGGGCACCAGCGCATCCATAGAGCCGGGATACTTTTCGCCCCACAGCCACGTGTGCATGCCGCCCATGGAGTTGCCGAGCACGAGGCGCAAGTGAGGAATGCCGAGCGCCTCGGTCACGAGCCGGTATTGGGCTTCAACCATGTCATCGTAGTCGTATTTCGGAAATTTGGTTCGCAGGCCGTCCGATGGCTTCGCCGATTTTCCGGTTCCGATCGCGTCCGGCAGAATGATGAAGTATTTGCCCGCGGCCAGCGGCTGGCCGGAGCCGAACAACTCGCCCGCGAAGCCGGGCGTCAAGAAATTTGCGCCTGAGCCGCCGGTGCCATGCAGGAGCAACGCAGGCTCTCCCGATGGATCGCCGAGCGTTCTGTAATGCAGGCGCAGTTCGGGCACGACCTCGCCGGTGTGAAAGCGAAAGTCCCGCGCGACCCAGTCTGCCTCCTTTGGAACCGGATAGTCCGCGGCCGAAGCCACCGCCGATAGGAGCGCGAACGCAAAGGCGCCTGCTATGCGGATGCAAACGGGATCCATCGGTCTCCCCCTGGATGCGACGCCCCCCGCGCGCGAGCGCGGCGCCGAAGTAGAACGTCGAACGGACCTGTCAACGCCGCTCTCCGCCGAGAGCCGGCGATAACGTGTCGGCTTCCGGCAGCGGTTTTCCCTTCGTCTCCGGCAAGAACGGCACGGCGAGCAGCCCAAGAATGTAGAACAAGCCGATGATGGTCGCGGCTTTGCCGTAGCCGCCGAGGCCGACAATCAAGGTGCCGGCGACCAGCGGAGCGATCGCCGAGATCAACCGCGGTGCATTGAAGATGAAACCGGCGGCAGTGGCGCGCATTCGCGTCGGAAAGAGCTCCGGCAGCCAGATCGGCGTCCACGAAAAACAGCCTTGGATGAAAAATCCATACACTGCGAAGGCCAACAGCAGCAGATGGATATCCTTCACCCACAGGTACACGATCGGCGTCAGGATCAGGCACATCAGGTAATACAAGATCGTCGTCGGCTTGCGCCCAAAAGCGTCGGCGAGGAACCCGAAGCTCGAGAAACCCATCAAGGCGCCTAGATTCTGGGCTAAGCCGGCCAATGCCCCCCAGCGCTGGGCCGGAAGACCGGCAGCGGCCGCAACGGATCCCACATAGCTCGGAACAAAGGTCGAAACGCCCCAATAGCCGATCGTCACCGACAGCGACATCACGAACGTTAAGAACAGGCGCGCGCGGACGGCGCCTTCGGCAAACAGATCGACCAGTGTAAAACGCACGAGCGCCGCGTCTTCCCCTTCGAGCGCCGCGCCACGGCGCCGCAGATTATACGCGGCGCGGCGGCGCCGGTTCGATTCCTCCCAGCGGGCGGATTCCGGAATATTGCGCCGGATCCAAAACACGATAAGCGCGGGCAGCACGCCGATCAGGTACATGTAGCGCCACGCGTCGGGGCCGGAGGTGCCGATGGCGAGCCACACGCCGGAGGCAAGAATGCTTCCGATCGGGTATCCCGCTTGCAAAAAGGCGCCACCCTTACCGCGTGCGTTGGCCGGCCAAAGCTCGGCCATGATCGAGGCCCCGGTCGCCCATTCCGAACCGATCGCGAGTCCGACAAGAAAGCGAAACACGGCAAACGACACCCAATCCCAGGACAGCGCGCTCATCCCGGTGAGCAGCGAATAGGCAAGGATCGTAAGGGTCATCGAGCGCTTGCGGCCGAGATAGTCGGCAAGCACGCCGCCGAGCAGGCCTCCGATCGCCCAGCCGAATACGGTTATCGCAATGACCGCACCGGCATATTGGGGGATGAGCGGGTATTGGGAAGGGTCCAAGAGTTGATGGAGCGCAACGCCGACGGTGAGAATAAGCGCGAACACTTCGAAACCGTCGAACGTCCAGCCGAGGTTCGCGGCGATGAGCGCTTTCCACTGCGAGCGGTCGAGCGCGCGATACCACGGAGAAGACCCGACGGTGCCGACTGCGCTCATGATCTCCTCCCGAAGTTTGCCCGGCATATCCCGCCGGAGATCGCGCATGAAAAGCTTACGCTAATATCCCGCGCGCTTGGAAGAGTGCAGCAAGCGCCCTCTCCCGGCTCGAGTAACGCATCTCTGCGCTATTCGCACTTTGCCGGAAGTTACAGCTTCGCAAGCACGTGTTCGCCGAATAGTTCAACGGTCCGCACCGGGTCGCAGGCGAGGCTGACGGTGAGCATCAGCCGCTCGGCGCCGGCGGCTTTGGCGGCGAGCGCCTGCGCGAGACAATCCTGCGGATTGCCGCAAATCGACAGCCGGCGCGACAGATAATCGAAAAGGCCGAGCTCTTGGACCAGCCTGATGTCGGCTTCGCCGGGCCGCGTGCTGTAGCGCCGGCGCAATTCGAGCAGCGGCGCGCGCAGCGGCTCGGGAACGCCCCGCGTCTCCAGATGCTTGTCTCCGATCACGTAGCCGGCGAGGAACGCGAGCATGGCGCCGACCTTGTTGCGCGCGGCATCGCGATCCTCGTCGCAGTCGAGCGCCGCGACCTGCCAAATCTCGATGTCGTCGTCCGCGCGGCCGGCGGCTCTGGCGCCGGCGGCGATGTGCGCTTGCGAATCGCGGATGTTGTCGGCGGCGAGGCCATAATTGGCGAACACGCCGTCGGCGGTTCGGCCGGCGGCCTGCAGCGGCTGCGGATGGGAGGCGGCGAGAAAGACCGGCGGCGCGCGCTCGATCCACGGCAGATGCGCGCTCGCACCGCCAAGGGTCGCAGGCGCGCCCCGCAACAGCGTCTTGATGAACGTCACTCCTTCCGCGAGCTCGCTCGCGCGCGACTTCGGCAGCCCGACATTCTTGGTGCCGCTGTGGCCGGCGCCGATGCCGAGCACGGCGCGTCCGTTCGATACGTGGTCGAGCGAGGCGACCGCGGCCGCGGTGATCGCGGGATGGCGGGTGATGAGATTGGTGACGCAGACCGCAACGCGCGCGCGGCGCGAGACGCGCGCGACCATCGCCGCCGACACCCATGGATCCATGGCGTTTCCCGGCGTGTCGGCAATGCCGATCATGGCATAGCCGTAGCGATCGGCGCGCTCGGCAAGCTGCTCGCACAGATCGAGCGTGTAGGGCCAGAAGAAGAAACCAACCTGCATGTTGCACTCTCGATTCGGCACAGCTTCATGCCGGATTTCTCGAAAAGCACCGGCCGGCTACGGCGAGCTACTCCGCCGCCGTTCGCGCCGCAATCAGCGGGTCATAGTTGAGCACCGGCGCGAGCCACTTCTCCGCCTCGGCCACGCTCCAGCCCTTGCGCGCGGCGTAATCCTCGACCTGATCGCGCTCGATCTTACCGACGCCGAAATAGTGGCTGTCGGGATGGCTGAAGTAGAGCCCGCAGACGGAGGCACCGGGCCACATGGCGAAGCTCTCGGTGAGCTTGAGGCCGATGCGCCGCTCGCCGTCGAGCAGCGCAAACAGGCTCGCCTTCTCGCTGTGGTCGGGCTGCGCGGGATAGCCAGGCGCCGGGCGGATGCCGCGGTATTTTTCCCCGATCAGCTCCACGTTGCTGAGCGCCTCCTGCGGGGCGTAGCCCCAGAATTCCCCGCGCACCCGCTGGTGCAGGCGCTCCGCGAATGCTTCGGCGAGCCGATCGGCGAGCGCCTTGACCATGATCGCGGAATAATCGTCGTTCGCCCGCTTGAAACGCTCCGCCACCTCGTCCTCCCCGATGCCGGCGGTAACCATGAAGGCGCCGACGTGGTCGGCAAGCGCGCTCGTGCTAGGCGCTACGAAATCGGCGAGCGCGAGATTGGCGCGCCCTTCGCGGCGGGTGAGCTGTTGGCGCAGCGTGTGCAGCACCGCGATCGGCCGCGTGCGCGCGTCGTCGGCGTAGAGCAGGATATCGTCGCCCTCGGAATTGGCCGGCCAGAATCCGAACGCCGCGCTGGCGCGCGGCCAGCGCTCGGAGGCCATGCGTTCGAGCATCGCCTGGGCGTCGTCGAACAAGCTGCGCGCGGCCGCGCCGTATTTGGCGTCGTCGAGGATGGCGGGAAACTTGCCGGCAAGCTCCCAGGTGGCGAAGAACGGCGACCAGTCGATGTAATCGCGCAGCTCCGCGATCGGATAATCCTCAAGCACCCGCGTTCCCAGGAAGCTCGGCCGCGGCGGAACATAATTTCCCGACCAGTTGAGCTTGAGCGCGTTGGCGCGCGCGTCCGCGAGCGAAAGCCGCTGCTTGGTCGCCTCGCCGCGCGCATGCGCGGCGGCGATGCGGGCATATTCCTGGCGAATGTCGGCCACGTAGGACGGCCGCGCCTCCCCCGACATCAGATTGGCCGCGACGCCGACGGCGCGGCTCGCGTCGGTGACGTAAACCGTTTGCCCGCGCCGGTAGTTCGGATGGATTTTCACCGCGGTGTGCACCCGGCTCGTGGTGGCGCCGCCGATCAGCAGCGGGACGTCGAAGCCTTGCCGCTCCATCTCGGCGGCGACGTGGCACATCTCGTCGAGCGACGGCGTGATGAGGCCGGAGAGCCCGATGATATCCGCGTTCTCCTGATGCGCCGTCTCCAGGATTTTCGCCGCCGGCACCATCACGCCGAGATCGACGACTTCGTAATTGTTGCACTGGAGCACGACCCCGACGATGTTCTTGCCGATGTCGTGCACGTCGCCTTTGACCGTGGCCATGACGATCTTGCCGTTGGAACTCTTCTTTTCGAATCCCTTGTCCTTCTTCTCCTGTTCCATGAACGGCATGAGATAGGCGACCGCCTGCTTCATCACGCGCGCCGATTTCACCACTTGCGGCAGGAACATCCGTCCAGAGCCGAACAGGTCGCCAACCACGTTCATGCCGGCCATCAGCGGGCCTTCGATCACGTGCAGCGGACGCGCGGCCCTGCGCCGCGCCTCTTCGACGTCGCTCTCGATGAAATCGGTGATGCCGTGCACGAGCGCGTGGGACAGCCGTTCCTCGACCGACCGCTCGCGCCAGGCGAGATCGGCCTCCTTCTTCTCCTTGCCATGCCCGCGGTAACGCTCGGCGAGCGCGAGCAGCCGCTCGGCGGCGTCCGCGCGCCGGTTGAGCACCACGTCCTCGCAACACGCGCGCAGCTCGGCATCGAGGTCGTCGTAGACCGCGATCTGCCCGGCGTTGACGATGCCCATGTCCATGCCGGCCTTGATGGCGTGATAGAGAAACACCGAGTGCATGGCCTCGCGCACCGGCTCGTTGCCGCGGAACGAGAACGACAGGTTGGACACGCCGCCGGAGACGTGGACGTGCGGCAGGTTCGCCCGGATCCAGCGCGCCGCCTCGATGAAGGCGACGCCGTAGCCGTTGTGCTCCTCCATCCCGGTGGCGATGGCGAAAATGTTGGGATCGAAGATGATGTCCTCGGGCGGGAAGCCCACCTTTGCGACCAGAATGTCGTAGGCGCGCTTGGCGATCGCGCACTTGCGCTCGAGCGTGTCGGCCTGGCCCTGCTCGTCGAAGGCCATGACCACCACCGCGGCGCCGTAGCGGCGCACGATCTTGGCATGTTCGACGAACGCCGCCTCGCCCTCCTTCATCGAGATCGAGTTCACCACCGCCTTGCCCTGCAGGCACTTGAGCCCGGCCTCGATCACCGAGAATTTCGACGAGTCGACCATGACCGGCACGCGCGCGATGTCGGGCTCGGCCGCGATCAGGTTGAGGAAGGTCGTCATCGCCTGCTCGGAATCGAGCAGACCCTCGTCCATATTGACGTCGATGATCTGGGCGCCGTTCTCCACTTGGTCGCGGGCGATGGCAAGCGCCGCTGCGTAGTCGCCCGCGGTGATGAGCTTGCGGAACTTGGCCGAGCCGGTGACGTTGGTGCGCTCGCCCACGTTGACGAACGGAATTTCCGGCGTGAGCGCGAAGGCCTCGAGACCTGACAGGCGCAGCAGCCGCGGCACTTGCGGAATCTGCCGCGGCGGCTTGCCCTTCACCGCGCGCACGATGGCGTCGATGTGCTCGGGTGTGGTGCCGCAGCAGCCGCCGACCACGTTGACCAGGCCGGCGTCCGCGAATTCGCCGAGCAGCGCGGCCATGAACTGCGGGCTCTCGTCGTAGCGGCCGAACTCGTTGGGCAGCCCGGCATTGGGATAAGCGCAGACGAAGGTATCGGCGATACGCGCGATCTCGGCGACATGGGCGCGCATTTCCCTCGCCCCCAGCGCGCAGTTCAATCCGATCGAAAACGGCGCGGCGTGGCGCACCGAGTTCCAGAACGCCGCCGGCGTCTGGCCGGAGAGCAGCCGCCCCGAGCGATCGGTGATGGTGCCGGAGATCATCACCGGCGCGCGCGCGCCGCGCATCTCGGTGACGTCGGCGACGGCCGCGATCGCCGCCTTGGCATTGAGCGTGTCGAAAATCGTTTCGATCAGCAGCAGGTCGGCGCCGCCCTCGAGCAGCCCTTTGACCTGCTCGGCATAAGCGCCGCGCAGTTCGTCGAAGGTGACCGCACGGAATCCGGGATTGGCGACGTCGGGAGAGATCGAGGCGGTGCGATTGGTCGGCCCGACCGCGCCGGCCACGAAGCGCGGACGGCCGTCCTCGCTTTGGGCGAGATCGGCCGCGGCGCGGGCGAGCTTGGCGCCCTCGACATTGAGCTCATAGGCGATATCCGCCATGCCGTAGTCGGCTTGGGCGATGCGCGTCGAGGAGAAGGTGTTGGTGGAGACGATATCGGCGCCGGCGCGGAAATACGCGAGATGAATGTCGCGGATCCTGGCGGGCTGGCTGAGGATGAGCAGATCGTTGTTGCCGCGCACCTCGCGGTTCCAGGCATCGAAGCGCGCGCCGCGATAGCCCTCCTCGTCGAGGCCGAGCGACTGGATCATGGTGCCCATGGCGCCGTCGAGCACCAGGATGCGCTCGGCGGCGAGGCGGCGGAGCGTCTCCTCGGTGCGGGACATGGGTATCGACATCGCAGCCGACTCGGGCGTCATCCGACCCCCCTCACCCCAACCCTCTCCCCTGCGGGGAGAGGGAGCGCACCGTGCCCGCCGCTCGCTTCGTGGCTCGTCCCATGGGCTGGCCGCAGGCCGAGCAGATGACACACCGCGTAGACCAGGTCGGCGCGGTTCATGGTGTAGAAGTGGAAATCGGTGACGCCGCGATCGACGAGATCGAGCACTTGCTCGGCGGCGACCGCGGCGGCGATGAGCTTGCGGGTAGCGGCATCCTCCTCGAGGCCCTCGAAGCGCTCCGCCAGCCAGTCCGGCACCGAGGCCCCGCAGCGCGCGGCGAACGCCTTGGTCTGCTTGAAATTCTGCACCGGCAGGATGCCGGGCACGACCGGCACGTCGATGCCGCGCGCGCGCACGCGATCGAGGTAGCGGAAGTAGAGATCGTTCTCGAAGAAGAATTGGGTGATCGCGCGCGCGGCGCCGGCATCGACCTTGGCCGCGAGCATGTCGAGATCGGCCTCGACCGTGGGGCTGTCCGGATGTTTTTCCGGATAGGCGGAGACCGAGACCTCGACGTCGGAGAGACGCTTGATGCCCGCGACCAGATCGGCGGCGTTGCGATAGCCGCCGGGATGGGGCGCGTAACGCTCGCCAGCGCCGGCGACGGAATCCCCGCGCAACGCCACGATGTGGCGCACGCCGGCGGTGCAGTAGTTGCGGATCACCGCGTCGATCTCTTCGCAGGTCGCGGCGACGCAGGTGAGATGCGCCGCCGGCGTGAGCGCGGTCTCCGCCAGGATGCGCTTGACGGTCGAATGGGTGCGTTCGCGCGTGGAGCCGCCGGCGCCGTAGGTGACCGAGACGAAATTCGGCTTGAGCGGCGCAAGGCGGGTGATCGACTCCCACAGCGTCTTTTCCATCTCCTCGGTCTTCGGCGGGAAGAACTCGAAGGAGACGCGGATGCGGCGCTGCTCGCCTTCGCCGAGGCGCCGGACGAAGCGGCTGGCGCGCGGCTCGGCGTGCATCAGGCCACCTCCCGCGCGGGCGCGGCCAGCGCGATGCGCGGATCGCGCCCCAGCCAGAGCGAGACGGCGATCTTGCCTTCAGAGGCGGGCTCGGGCGCAAGGCTCTGCTGCAACGTGACGTCGAGCCCGGCGGCCTTCATCCATTGCGTCACGGTCTCGGGCGCAAAGCCGAGGCGGCGGTGGGCGTGCTCGTCGCGCAGAAATTCGAGGTCGTGCGGGGCGAAGTCCACGACCAGCAGACGGCCGGCGGGGCGCAGCACGCGCGCGGCCGCGTGGATCGCGCGCGCGCCGTCGTCGAGAAAGTGCAGCACCTGGTGGATGACGACGGCATCGAAGCTGTCCTTGGGCAGCGCGAGGTCGTAGATGTCGCCTTGGCGCACGCTGCAGTGGCGCAGCGCAGCGCGGTCGAGCCGCGCGCGCGCGAGCGCCAGCATGTCGAGCGAGAGGTCGAGGCCGAGGCCGCGCTCGATCTGCGGCCCGAACAATTCGAGCATGCGCCCGGTGCCGGTGCCAAGATCGAGCAGCGCGCGTATCGGGGGTTCCGCCAGGGCGCCGACGATTGCCGCCTCGACCGCCTCGTCGGCGACGTGGAGCTTGCGAATGCGGTCCCACTGGGCGACATGCCGGCGGAAATAGATTTGGGCGGCGCTGGCGCGTTGCGCCCGCACCGCGGTCAGCCGCTCGCGATCGCGCGCGAGCGTCGCGTCGTCGGGGTCAAGGCGGGCAACGAGCTCGCGGGCAAGCTTGGCGGCATCCTCCCGCTCGCCCAGGCGGAAGAACGCCCACGACCCTTCGCGGAAGCGCTCGACCAGCCCGGCCTCGACCAGGAGCCGCAGATGACGCGAAATGCGAGGCTGCGATTGGCGCAGGATGGCGGTGAGATCCGAGACGGTCAGCTCCGCCTCCCCGAGCAGCGCCAGGATGCGCAGCCGCGTGGCCTCGGCGGCAGCCTTGAGCGCGCCGTAAAGCGCCTCAAACCGCAGGTGGGCAGGCGTGGGCATGGGGTATGGGCCGTGGTCCCATTTTCGGTCGATGGCAAGGATGTCGGGCTGGCATATAAAGATATCTTTATACGCTTAAGCGGCAATTGCAAGGCCCAACGATTGCAAGGCCCAACGATTGCAAGGCCAAGGTGGGCAGCCCTGCCAGCCGCCGTCATTGCCGGACTTGAGGCGCCCGTCCATCTTGTTCGTCAAACCCTTTGATGGACGGCGAGGACCACCCATGAACGACAACGCCTTCGGCATCCGCGACGGCGAAATGGCGATCGAACTGCCGGCAAAGTTCGATGCCTCGCTCTATTTCATCGGCCGCATCCGCACGCCCTGGAGGCGACGCGAGGACTGCCCGAAAAATGCGCGCGAGTCCGACGCCGTTTGCACCCTTGTCGTCGACAAGCGCTGGGCACAGGCGCTCACGGGGGTGGAGACCTGCAGCCACCTGGTGGTGCTTTATTGGATGAGCCGGTCGCGGCGCGATCTCGTGCTGCAAGTGCCGCGGCACTACGGCGTGGGGCGGGGCACGTTCGCGCTGCGCTCTCCGGCCCGGCCCAACCCGATCGCGATGAGCGTGGCGCGGCTCCTGCGCGTCGAGGGCACGAGGCT
>JAFAHL010000533.1 GCA_019237215.1 Hyphomicrobiales bacterium
TCTAGTGTGGCTTTGGTTCAGAAGTCCGCATTCCGAACTCGCGGCAAGAATGATGCGGACTTCTGAACCGCCACACTAGCGCACGAGCGGCCCGCCCGCTTTCTTCCAGGCGTCGATGCCGCCCTGGATGTGACAGGCGCAGGCGAGGCCCGCATCCTGCGCGGCCTGCACCGCCATGGCCGAGCGCTCCCCGAAGGCGCAGTAGAAGACGACGCGCTTGCCGGTGGCGCGGGCGAGTTCATTGAGCATGCCGCCGGGCCGGACATTGGCCGCGAGATCGGGGTAGGGGGCGTGCAGCGAGCCGGCGATGACGCCGTGCTTCTCGCGCTCGCTCTTCTCCCGCAGGTCGACGAGCGCCACGTCGGGCCGCCTGCTGAGGGCAAGGGCGTCGGCGGCGCTCACCGCCCAGCCGCGCCGCGCAATCTCCTCTTGCGCGAGGCCGACGCGCATGTTGGCCGGCACCGCGACGTCCATCATCTTCGGGTTGGGCAGGTTGAGGTTGCTCATCAACTCGACGTATTGCTCGATCGATTTCACCTGCAGGCGCGGATTGAACATCTTCTCCTCGCCGATGGTCGAGACCGTTTCGCCCTTGTAGTCGTGGGCCGGGAAGATCATGGTCTCGTCCGGCAGACGTAAGAGCTTGTTGAAGATCGAATCGTACTGCGCCCGCGGGTCGCCGTTTTGGAAATCGGTGCGGCCGGTGCCGCGGATGAGCAGCGTGTCGCCGGTGAACACGCGGTCGCGCATCAAGAAGCTGTAGGAATCGTCCGTATGCCCGGGCGTGTAGATCACGTCCAGCGCCACGCCTTCGATGGTGAGCTTGTCGCCGTCGGAGAGCCGCATCGACACCACGTCGACCTTGCTGCGGTCGCCCATCACGGTGATGCAATGGGTGCGGTCGCGCAGCGCGCCCAGGCCGGTGAGATGGTCGGCATGAAGATGCGTATCCACCGCCTTGACCAGCTTGAGGTCGAGCTCGCCGACGAGCTGGATGTAACGCTCGACCTTCTCCAACACCGGATCGACAATGAGCGCCTCGCCCCCGCGCCGGCTGGCGATGAGGTAGGTGTAAGTGCCGGACACGCTGTCGAAGAGCTGGCGAAAAATCATCCCGGTGACTCGCCAATTCAGGGACTGCGAATCCCCTCGGGGCCGCGCGAGCAGTATAAATCTTCCCTGCCGGTCCCAAAAGGGCGGCGAGAGCTCTCGAGATCACTTGTCAGAGATCATTTGTCGCATCGTCGCGGCGAGCGCGACGGCGGGACGATTGCGGCGCAGCCGTGGAGCCGCGCCATGGTTCAAGCTTTCGGTTCGATCGGCAGATCGGCGCGCGATCCCCATTCCGACCACGAGCCGTCGTAAAGCGCCTTGGGCGGACTGCCGAGCGCGTCGAGCGCGAGCCAAAGGATCGCGGCCGTCAGTCCCGAGCCGCAGGTGGTGATGACCGGCGCCTCGAGGTCGACGCGGCCGGCGGCGAACGCCCGTCGAAGTTTTTCCGGCGGCGCCAGTCTTCCGTTCTCGATCACCGACGTCGAGGGGACATTGAGCGCCCCCGGCATGTGACCGGAGCGCAAGCCGGGGCGCGGCTCCGGCGCTTGTCCCAGAAAGCGCTCGGCGGGACGCGCATCCACCACCTGCGCCGCGCCGCTCGCCAAGGCCGCGCGCACGGCGGCGAGCGAGGCGACGCGATCGGCGTCCTTGCGCGCCCTGAAGGTGCGCGGGGCACGCGCGAGCGCACCAGCTTCGAGCGCTCGCCCCTCGGCTTTCCATTTCGGCAAGCCGCCGTCGAGGATGAACACTTTCGCCGCGCCGAACAGGCGAAACGTCCACCACACCCGCGGGGCGAAATACAAGCCGGCGCCGTCGTACACGATAATGGTGTCGGTGTCGGCGATGCCGAGTGCGCCCACGTCCCGGGCGAATTGGGTGGCGTCCGGCAGCATGTGCGGCAGCGGATTGGAATGGTCCGCAATCGCGTCGATGTCGAAGCGCACCGCGCCGGGAATGTGGCCGGCGAGATACTCGGCCGCGGCATCGCGCTGCATGGTCGAAAGGTAGGAGGAGCCGTCAACCACGACGATGTCGGGGGCGCCGAGGCGTTCGGCCAGCCAATCGGTG
>JAFAHL010000628.1 GCA_019237215.1 Hyphomicrobiales bacterium
CCGTCGTCAGCGTCACTCTTTGCCGACAACGATGTCGGGCGCGTCGGGATGCTTCATTCCGACGATGTGATAGCCGGCATCGACGTGATGAATCTCACCCGTGACGCCGCGAGAGAGATCGCACAGGAAATACACCGCGGTGTCGCCGACTTCCTCGATCGTCACGCTCCGCCGCAGCGGCGCGTTGTTCTCGTTCCATTTGAGAATGTAGCGAAAGTCGCCGATCCCCGACGCCGCTAACGTCTTGATCGGGCCCGAGGAGATGGCGTTGACGCGGATGTTCTTCTCGCCCAGATCGGCAGCAAGATAGCGTACGGACGCCTCGAGCGCTGCTTTGGCGACTCCCATCACATTGTAGTGCGGCATCCATTTCTCGGCGCCGTAATAGGTGAGCGTGAGCAGCGCGCCGCCTCGCGGCATCAGCTTCTCCGCACGTTGAGCGAGCGCAGTGAACGAGTAGCAGCTCACCAGCATCGTCTTGGAAAAATTCTCGGACGTCGTGTCCACGTAACGCCCGGACAGCTGATCCTTATCGGAGAAGGCGATGGCGTGCACGAGAAAATCGAGCGCGCCCCATTTCGCTTCGATGGCGGCGAAAGACGCGTCGACAGTATCCGGTTCGGTCACGTCGCAATGGCCGATCACCAGCCCGCCGATCTCTTGCGCCAGCGGTTCGACCCGCTTCTTCAACGCCTCGCCCTGATAAGTGAGGGCGAGTTCGGCGCCCTGGCCATGGCAAGCCTTTGCGATACCCCAAGCGAGCGAGCGGTTGTTGGCGACACCCAGGATCAAGCCGCGCTTGCCGCGCAAGAGACCCGAGGCTTCCGGCATGATCTTCCTCGCTGCGCCGCCGACCGCGAGTCTCCCTATGACACAGGGCAAAGGACCCCACAAGCAGCCGCCATTTGCCGCCATTTTCGCACCATCCAGCCGCGGGAATATGGTTGCGGGCAAAGTGTTTGTCCGGGTGATATGGTTCACCTGCAAGGATCCGCGAACACGATATCGAGACTGTTGGTGGATCGTGGCAATCGGCGATGCCCCGCGGCGAGCTGGGAGGGAGAGTGCATTGGGCGGATTCCGTCAAGGGATCGAGAGTGCGATTCCGGCATTGCGACGGTATGCGCGGGCGCTTACCCGCAACGTCGAGCTTGCGGACGACCTCGTCCAGGACACGCTGGTGCGGGCGCTGCGCTCGGAGCACCTATTTCATGGCGGCGACATCCGCAGCTGGCTCTACACCATCCTGACCAATCTCAATCGCAACCGGCTGCGCGCGTTGGCACGACGCCCCGCCCTGCAGGCGATCGACGACAACGATGCGCCCGAGACGGCGGGCCCAGAGGCCGGAGGTCGTGATATCGAGCGGGCGCTCGCCTCGCTGGTGGAGGATCAACGCACGGCGCTGCTCCTCGTCGTGCTCGAGGGCCTCACCTATCGCGAGGTCGCCGAGGTGCAGGGGGTGCCGATCGGGACGGTGATGTCGCGACTCGCGCGCGCGCGCATGCAGATCAAGGCCTATCTCGATGGCGAGCGTCCCGCGCTTCGCCGTATCAAATAAGCCGAGGAAGAAGACGATGATCGATCGAAATTCACCCGTCACCGAGGACGAGCTTCACGCCCATGTCGACGGCGAGATTGCGGCGGATCGCCGTGGCGCCGTCGAGGCCTGGCTTGCCTCCCATCCGGAAGATGCCGCCCGCGTCGCCCAGTGGCGGGCGCAGGCCGATGCAATCCGCGCACGCTACGGCATGCTCGCCTCCGAGCCGGTGCCGGCGCGCTTCGACCTCGACAAGCTCACCCGCGGCGCACGCTCGTGGCGTGCGATTGCCGCCGCGGCGGTGATCGTGGCGTTTCTCGCCGGCGGCGTTGTCGGCTGGATGGCGCGCGGAGCATCGGCGGCAGCGCCGAGCCGTTTCGACACGTTCACCACGCAGGCGCTCGATGCCCACAGGGTCTACGTCGTGGAGGTCCGCCATCCGGTCGAGGTTACCGGCGCCGAGCGGCCGCATCTGGTCCAATGGCTGTCGAAACGTCTCGATTACGAACTGCGGATACCCGACCTCGAACCGAGCGGACTGAAGCTGGTGGGGGGACGGCTGCTGCCGGGGCCGTTTGGCCCGGCGGCACTGTGCATGTATGAAGGGCCCTCCGGCGAGCGCTTCACCATTTACTATGCGCGCACGGATTCGCCGCAGACCGCCATGCGTTACCGCGCAGCAGATCGCTTCGCCGCCCTGTATTGGGTCGAGCACGGGCTCGCCTACGTGGTGAGCGGACCCGCGGAGCGCGAGCGTCTGCTCAACGTCGCGCAGGCGGCCTATGACCAAATCGACAAAAGCCCACCGCAGGCTAGGCCGTGACGGATCATCTCGCAACGGCGAACGAATAGGCGCGTCTTCGAGCCTCGTTTTCCGTCACCCCATGTCCTTGCGCGGATCATGGGGCTTTGTCTTGCGCCATTTGCGCATGAGCTCTTCGAGCTCCATATCGCCGCCCTCGGGCAACACGATACGCACGGCGGCGAGCAGATCGCCTTTGCCGTCTTTGGCGGGAAAGCCCTTGCCTTTGAGACGGAAGGTGCGGCCAGAGCTGGTGCCGGGAGGAATGGCAAGCTCGACCGCGCCCTCGAGCGTCGGCACGCGCACCTTGGCGCCGAGCACCGCCTCGTAGAGCGTGATCGGCAGCTCGAGCCGTAAATCGCTACCCGCGCGCGTAAACAGCGGATGCGGCGCGATGGAGACTGCGATCAGAAGGTCGCCAGCATGGCCGCCTGCGCCGGGGACCCCCTGCCCTTTCAGCCGGATGGTCTGGCCGTCGTTCAGCCCGGCCGGGATCTTCACCTCCACCTCCCGCCCGGTCGGCAGCTTGACGCGCTTGTTCGTACCCCTGGCCGCTTCCGGCAACGTGATGGTCAGCGCGGCAGTGATGTCCTGACCAACACCGAGATCCTCCTCGAAGCGGAAACCACCCGGCCGCCCTGAACGCGCCGCACCCCCGAATGCTTCCTTCAAAATATCCTCGAAGCCACCGAAGCCCCCAAATCCGCCGCCGGCGCGGCCGCGGGCGTGTTGAAAGCCGTCACGTCCCCAGCTGAAAGTCTCGAAATTACCCTCGCGGCCGAAGCCACCGCCCGGGCCACGCCCGGCGCCGAAACCTTCGAACCCCTGGAAACGCGGCTTGCCCTCGGCATCGATCTCGCCGCGATCGAAGGCCTTACGCTTGTCCGCCTCGCCCAGAATTTCATAAGCAGCGTTCAACTCGGCAAAGCGCGCCGCGGCCCTCGGGTCGTGCTTGTTGGCGTCCGGGTGCAGCTTCTTGGCCTGCCGGCGGAAAGCGCTCTTGATCTCGGCGGCACTCGCGCTCTTCGACACCCCCAGGACGTCATAGGGGTCACGCATCCTCAATCCCTCTCAGGCAGGTCACCACTCGTTATGCCGGGCATCGCCCCAACTTCCAGCTCAATGTGGGGAGCACCGCCGTCGACTGCAACGAGGGACGCCAGCGGGATGGCTCGAGCCCGCGGGCGCGACCGCTTATGCCACCCGACAATGTCAAGGTTTAGACGCGCTTCAAGCGTGCGTGCGGCAATGGTCGAAACCAGGTTTTGCGTCCAAACGCTCTCCATCTAGAGTGAATGCCTGCCGGGGCAGGCAAAGCCCAGGGGCAGGATTGCACCAGGGGGATGAATGTCGCGCGTCAAGCTCACCATCGCCACCACCGATTATGATCATTTCCGAGACTTCCGCCTCGGTATCGTCAGCGCCGAGGGCATCGACCACACCTGGCTCATGCTCGGACACCATGAAGTGTTCGCGCGCTTTACCTTCAACCGCGAGTGGGAGGTGAGCGAGCTGTCGTTTGCGAAGTTCTGCGCGCAGGTGACGCGGAAAACACCCGACATTATCGGCCTGCCGGTCGTCTGTTCGCGCCTCTTTCGATTCTCGTCCTTCTACGTGAATAAGAGGAGCAAGATCAAAACAGCGGCCGATCTCAAGGGGAGGACGATCGGCTCACCCGAATGGGCCCATACGGCTGCAGTCTATATGCGCGGATGGCTCAACGACGAGCATGGCATCGGGCTGCGCGACGTCCACTGGTACCAGGCAGGCGCCAACGAGCCCGGCCGCGTCGAGAAAGTCGAACTTGATCTTCCAAAAGGCGTGAAGCTCACGCGTGTCAACGATAAATCTTTGAGCGAGATGATCGCGTCGGGCGAGATCGACTGCGCGCTGATTGCCCGTCCGCCGAACTCCTTCCTGCAGGGCCATCCGGACGTGGTGCGCCTGTTTCCGAACTATCTGGAGATGGAGGAGGCCTACTACGAGCAGACCAAGGTCTGGCCCATCATGCACATCATCGCGATCCAAAGGCGGGTGCTCGACGAGCATCCCTGGGTCGCGCGCAATCTTTACAACGCCTTCGTCGAGTCGAAGCGCCGCAGCCTCGAGCGCCTGCTCGATCCCGCGGTCTCGCGCTATCCGCTCGCCTGGCTTCCAACCTATGCGCGCAAGATGCGCGACCTCTTCGACGGCGACCCTTTTCCTTACGGCATCGAAGAGAACCGGCCCACGCTGGAGCAGTTTCTGCGCTACGCCCGCGAGCAGGGGATCGCGCACCGGCACGCCGCGCCCGAGGAGATTTTTCCCGAGGGCATCATGACCTCGGTCAGAGTGTAGCGCGACTGCGCTCGCTTGGGTCGCGTTCTGGGTGCTGGACCGCGCTGGCGTACCACGACGGGTTTACGCGCGCGCCCCGAGCCTGCCTACGCCGTATGCTTGCGTGCTGGGATTCTTGCGAGCTCAGATCTCGTGACGGCCGGCGGTGCGCCGGCGGGAACATGGACCGCGCTAGGTATTGTTCCAAGGCCGCAAATTGCGCACTTCCCACTTGCCGTGCTTGGCCCGGCAGGCCGCACCCTGCAACCATGACTCGCTGCCGTTCTTCACATAGCTGGCGAGAAAATCGCGACACGTGATCCCATCCTGACTGTAGATCGAGGCGAGCGGCGTGACTGTGCCGCGGGCCCCGGTCTTCGGATTCTCCCAAGGCACGCTGCTATGCTTGCCGCCCCTGATCAAGACCTCGCTCACCGCGGCACGGGCGATGGCGAGATCGGCCTCGGCTGGCATCTCAGCCGTCGCTTTGGGCTCGGCGGCTCGGGGCGAGTCGCCCTGATCGGGCACGCCGGCATCCTTGTTCGCATGCAAGGCGTCGAGCTGGTAGGAGACGCTACAGCCGCCGCCTATCAGGGCAAACGCGAGAAACCACGCGCCCGCCTGCAGGCGCCGTAGCGCGTGCCATGCGCGCGAGGTTCCTCTATAACGGGCCTGCCGGAACAGCGAGCTTGGCGCCGACGCCATTACCCGGGACTCCGCGGAATGTCTGAATCAGCTCCGATAGAACACCCGAGCGGGTTAACAAGTGGTGATTTCACCGAGGCTGACGACCCTTTGCGGCTGTTTGCCACCTGGTTCGAGGAAGCGACGCGGAGCGAGCCGCGCGATCCCACCGCCATGTCGCTAGCCACCGTCGATGCGGACGGCCTGCCCAATGTCCGCATGGTGCTCATGAAGAGCTTCGGTGAGCGGGGTTTTGTATTTTATACCAACGTCGATAGCCAAAAGGGTCGGGAGTTGGATCGAGACCACAAAGGCGCACTGCTTTTTCATTGGAAATCGCTCAATCGGCAGGTGCGACTGCGTGGCCCCGTGGAACGGATCGAAGATGCGGAAGCTGATGCCTATTTTGCGACGCGCCCGCGCCTCACCCAGATCGGCACCTGGGCCAGCAAGCAGTCGGCACCGCTCGAGAGCCCGCGTGCGTTCGAGAAAGCGATCGCGTTTTACGCCGCGAAATTCGTCGTGGGAGCTGTGCCAAGACCGCCGAATTGGACCGGCTACCGCCTGCGACCGCTGCTCATCGAGTTCTGGCAAGACCGGCCATTCCGGCTACATGACCGGGTCGAGTTCCGGCGCGACACGCTCGAGGCGCCCTGGCAAAAGACGCGACTCTATCCGTAATAGCGTTTCCGGCCGCCCGGAAGCTGGTCACGCCCAGAAAACGCAACTGCGTTGCAGCGGTTTGTGGTTTCGCCGGAATGCAAACCGCTTTAGCATTGGCAAGGTTTTGGGATTTTGATCTTCATGGCGACGCCGCACTCGAACCAGCCGCGCCGCGCCCTCCTGCTCACCGGAGCGAGCCGGGGTATCGGCCATGCCACGGTTAAGCGATTTTCGGCGGCCGGGTGGCGCGTCATCACGTGCTCGCGCCACCCGTTCCCGGAGAACTGCCCGTGGGAAATGGGACCCGAAGATCATATTCAGGTCGATCTTGCCGATCCCGACCGCACGCTCTCCGCTATTGCGGACATCAAGCAGCGGCTCGAAAATGGCGAACTGCATGCCCTCGTCAACAACGCCGCGATCTCGCCCAAGGCCAACGGCGGCACGCGCCTGTCCTCGATCGATACCACCATCGATGTCTGGGACCATGTGTTCCGGGTGAACTTCTTCGCACCGATCATGCTCGCGCGCGGCCTGTTGGAGCAGCTCAAAGCCGCCAAAGGCTCCGTCGTCAACGTAACCTCCATCGCCGGCTCGCGGGTTCATCCCTTCGCGGGCGCGGCGTACGCCACTTCAAAAGCAGCGCTGGCGGCGCTTACCCGTGAGATGGCGGCCGATTTCGGTCCGCTCGGCATCCGCGTTAACGCCATCGCGCCGGGCGAGATCGACACCACCATCCTCTCCCCGGGGACTTCGGAAATCGTGGCCCATCAAATTCCGATGCACCGCCTGGGCACGCCCGACGAGGTCGCCAAGATCATCTATGTACTGTGCACCGATACCTCGTCTTACGTGAACGGCGCCGAGATCCACATCAACGGAGGCCAACACGTCTGATGAGGCGGGCAAACGATCGTCTGCGCCTTCCGTTCAGAGCCATTTCTTCCATTTGAAGAAGAAATACGGCAGCGCCGACGCAAGCAGCATCAGCGCGATGGCGATGGGATAGCCCAATGACCAGTCGAGTTCAGGCATGTGCTTGAAATTCATGCCATAGATCGACGCGATCAATGTCGGTGGCATCAGCGCCACGGCAGCCACCGAAAAAATCTTGATGACGTTATTCTGTTCGATGGTAACCACCCCGAGCATGGCATCGAGCAGGAACTGAATCTTGTTCGAGAGATAGAAAGCGTGGTCGGACAACGAGTGGACGTCCCGCTGCATCCCGCGCAGCTGAGCACGCGACTCTTTCGCCCAGCGCATGCTGTCGGCTTCGTTGGCGAGGTAAAGCAATAGGCGTCCGATCGAAACCAGGCTTTCACGCACCTTGGAAGCGAGATCGCCCTTTTTTCCGATCGCCTTGAGAATTTCGTTGTAGCTTCGAGTGCGATCGGCTCGCCCGACCTCCGGCTCGAAAATATCGTGCGAGATCTGATCGACCTCGGAACCGATGCGCTCCAAAATGTCGGCCGCGCGATCGATGACAGCGTCGAGCAGATCCATCAACACCGATTCCCCGGTCACGGTCGGCGAACAAATCCGCGCGAGCTTGTTGCCCACGATCATGAATGGTCGCGGCTCGTCGTAGCGCACCGTGATAAGCCGATGGCCCGATATGATGAACGTCACGGGCGTCGTCTTGGGGGTGTCGGTGTCGGACTGGCACATCAACGTCGCGGTCATGTAACGCGCGCCGTTCTCCACGTAGAGGCGGCTCGTGACCTCGATTTCCTGCATCTCTTCGCGCGTAGGAACGGCCGCGCTGACTTTGCGCTCGACGATCTTGTCTTCCTCATGGGCCGGGTTGACCAGGTCGAACCAAACGGCGCTGTCAGGAACGTCGGCATCCGACGTGACCGCAATCCGGTCGAGCGATGTGCCGCGCGGAACGTAGACCCACAGCATGACGCCTCCGCCAGCCCCAGCACGTTGTGGCTTCGCGGGCGCGCGTGGTGCACGCCCGCGAGCTCATTGCGCCAGTGATGGCCCAATCAAGCCTGGTCTTGCAAGAACAATGAGCGGGTGCACGGCCGGGGCGAGGCCCCGAGCGGACAGACGCGATCCTGCTGGGAGATGCTCGCGAGAGGCGACGGCCGCGCGGAGCGATCAGGCCGCCATCCCCGCGGTCCACTTCTGCGGTTGATGGACGGCCGGGGCGTAAGCCGGGTTCTTGACCTCGCTCCGGTACTGCAGCGCCGCTGCGACCGCGGGTATTCCGATCTCGCCGTAGCGGCTGTCGAGACTCGACTCGTTGCAACAGGCGTTTTCACGGGATTGCGCCGCATTGTTCTTGATCATCTTCTGCTCCGTGGAACTTTCAATTGCCGTTCATCTGGGCACGCTTCGCGGCCCAGTGGGATGGAGAGCGAGTGCGGCCGAAATGCGCAACAAATCGTGTCCTATCGTGACATTTCAAACAGACCGTGAAGGTGGATTTGAGCTGCTCGCTGCCGGTGCCATCGAGATCGATGCCCAGCGGCGCGGGGCGCATGTTGCCTGCGAGCCGACCGCGCCTCCAGCATGGTAAACCGCAAGTTAACACATTGCGCTTAGGCTCTGCGGTGCGGGACGGGAGCCGATTCCCGGTCTCGGGCGAGAAACTTTCCAGGATGCGTGTCCAAACTGCGGCATTCCTGCAACAGGTTCCGATGACTATCGGATTCGGGGCCTTATCGGCCTGGAAGTGTGGAGTTCTTTTGGTTACCTAATTGGGGCTGGAGGACTCAAACGAACCGATTGTGGGGCGCGCCGAGCGCGTGACGGGGGCAGATATGGCGGTACGGGGAGTCGCATTGCTGCTTGCCGGGCTTTTGCTCGCCGGATGCGTGCATACGCAGGTGGAGCCGGCGTCCGACGTGGCCATGACTGCGCGCGACAAGAAGCTGCTCGCGAACGCGCCGTATGCAAAAGCGAACATTCCGGTCGCGTATCAGCGCGCCATCGTCAGCTATCACCGGAAAGAAGCGCCCGGTTCGATCGTCGTCGATAGCGACGCGCGCTACCTCTATTACGTGCTGCCGGACAACCAGGCGATCCGCTATGGCGTGATCGTGGGCGAAGAGGCGCAGTCGTGGACCGGCGTCGCCAAGGTCGGCCGCAAGGAAGAATGGCCGTCATGGACGCCGACCGAGGGCGAGAAACGGCGGCTCGGCCCGCTTCCGAACTACGTCGAAGGCGGACCGGCCAATCCGATGGGCGCGCGCGGGATTTACCTTTACTCCGGCGGGAAGGACACGCTGTACCGCATCCATGGGACCAACCAGCCCGAATGGATCGGACACGCGATCTCGTCAGGCTGCATCCGGATGACCAACGAGGACGTGATCGATCTCTACAACCGCGTCAAAATGGGCACGGTCGTGGTGGTGCTAGGACCAAGATCAGGTGAGTCGCGGGTAGCGACCGCCGACCCACGCTCTGGCTACTGAGGACTCGAGGGGGCTGGGAGCGGCGTCGGGCGGCAGCCCGGCGCCGTTTCATTTTTGCGCCAGCTTTAAGCTTCCATCATGCGTTCGCGCTTGGCCCAATCCAGCGTTCGATCGAGCGCGCGGCCGAGGCGGTCGAACAACTCGTCGATTTCCGCCGGTGCGATGATGAGCGGCGGGCAGATCGATACGATATCGCCGACCAGAAAGCGCACGATCAACCCCTCCTGCTCGGCGCAGCGCACGGCGCGCGCCCCGACGCCAGCCTTCGCCTCGAACGAACGTTTGCTCTTCTTATCGGCGACAAGCTCGACGGCACCGACGAGCCCCAGGCCGCGAGCCTCTCCGACCAGCGGATGCTTGCCGAGTGCGGCCAATCGGGCCTGGAAATGCGGCGCCTTGCGTGCGGCTTGCTCGGCGATGCGCTCGCGCGCGTAGATATCGAGCGCTTTGAGCGCCACCGCCGCCGCGACCGGATGACCCGAATAGGTGAAACCGTGGCCGAAGGTGCCGATCTTGCGACTCTCTTCCACCATCGCCTGGTACATCGGCTCGGGCACCGTCAGCGCGGCCATCGGAACGTAGGCGGACGTCAAAGCCTTCGCGACCGTGATCGAGTGCGGCTCGAACCCAAGCGCCGTGCAGCCGAACATGGTTCCAAGCCGGCCGAAGCCGCAGATCACCTCGTCCGAGATCATGTACACGTCGTAGGCCCGGCAGACCTTCATCACCTCCTGAAAGTAGGTTTTCGGCGGCACGATCACGCCGCCCGCCCCCATCACCGGCTCGGCGATAAAGGCGGCAACCGTCTGCGGATCCTCGCTGCGAATGAGCTCTTCGAGTTCGTCGGCCAGCCGCCGCGCGAACTCCTCTTCGGTCTCCCCCGCATGCGCGAAGCGGTAGTAGTGCGGACAGCCCGTGTGCAAAATCCCCGCGATCGGCAGGTCGAAATCCAGCTGATTGTTCGCCAACCCCGTGAGCGAAGCCGCCGCGATGGTTACGCCGTGATAAGCCTTGCGGCGGCTGATGATTTTCTTTTTCCGCGGCCGGCCGAGCGCGTTGTTCATGTACCAGACGAGCTTGACCTGGCTGTCGTTTGCCTCCGAACCCGAGGAGCAGAAAAATACCTTCGAGGTCGGTACCGGCGCGATCTCCTTGAGCCTTTCGGCGAGTTCGATCGCGGGATCGTGGCTCTTGGCGCCAAAGAGATGGCTAAAGGGCAGCCTGCGCATCTGCATCGCCGCCGCCTCGACCAGCTCTTCGTTGCCGTAGCCGAGTGCAGTGCACCAGAGTCCCGCCATGCCCTCGATGTAGGCCTTACCTTCGCTGTCGTAGACGAACACCCCCTGCCCACGCTCGATGATCAGCGGACCGGTTTCGCGCAGCGCCGCGAGGTTGGTGTAGGGGTGAACCAGGGTTTCGAGGTCGCGGACGGCGAGATTGCGCAGCGGCGCCATGGCTTTGCTCTCGGTTGATGCGCGATATAGGCGCGGAAACGAGGCGGCGTCAAAAGGCTCCGCGTCCTCGGCGGAGAGTCAACTCCTCGCGGCCGCAGCCAACATTGCGCAAAGCACCGGCCGCGACGCCCGAGATGCTCGGTCGAGTTTTCAGCTTCATGGCGCGGCCGATGCCGGGCGCGGTTGCGGCAGCGGGACCTGCGCGGCCTCATCGCCGGGCTCGCGCACCTCCCACTGGCACATGCGGTGGCCACCTGCGCGTTCGGCGAGGTCCACATGAACGTGGTCCTCGTGATAGCCGTCTGAACCGGGGCCGAGCACGGTGCTGAAACGAGCGCAGGTCGTTGTCCGCAAGCGCTCGCGAAAATCCTTGGCCACATTCGGGTCGGTCAACTCGACAACTGTGCCGCTGGCGAGCTTGAATGAGCGGATGTCGAGTGCGTTGGCCTTGCCGTGCTCGGAGAGCCTCGCTCCGATGATCCGGTTGCGGCCTCGGCAATCATAGGCGGCATAGTTGTCGATACTTTTGAGCGCTCCCCCCAGCGAGCGCACCACGGGCACCACGTCCTCGCGCACCCAATGCACGATGGCCTCGGCAAAACTGCAGCGGACGATCGCGGGCGGCGTCACCGCCACCTGCGTCCTGTCGGCGAGCCGCACCGCCTCGAGCCTCACCACGTCGTCCACGACGCACTCGCCGGGTCCAGCCAGTGCCGGCAGCGAGGGAGCCATCGCCAATTCGGCCGTGAGCCGCAGCCGGCAGGCCGAAGGTGCCGGCGCCTCCTCGGGCGTCGCTTCTGGCGCGGACGGGACGGTTGAAATCTCTGCCGGCCGTGGCCGCGGCAATGGGACGACCGCCGCGGCCGCGAAGTCACAAGGGGCCAACGCGCAAAGGGGTGCAAAGAGGGTGAGGGCAGGGAGGAACTTCACCGTCGCGGTATCGGCAAGGATTGCGACCTTATAGCGGCCGATCGGCATTGCAGGCTGGTCCCGGCGAACGGCCCGTCCGGCCAAGGCCGGCCGCGGACGTGATGGGGGCGTTTCGGCTGACCCCTCAGCGGCTTGCTGCAGATTCTCCAGTTGCACGGGCACGACATGCCGGTAACCTGGGGGTGCGCGTCCGGCCGAGCGGACGGCGGTGCTGCGGATGCAGCCGAGCCGGCGCGGTCTACGTGCAGTCGGCTGCCGCTCCATAAGCAAGAACGGGGAAACGCCATGCTTGGGCTGATGCAGGACTGGCCGCTCCTTTGCCATCGCATCATCGACCATGCCGCGATCAACCACGCCGAGCGGCCGATCGTCACGCGCTCGATCGAAGGCCCGCTTCACGCGACCACCTATGCCGAGGTCCGCGCCCGGGCGCTACGATTGGCGCAACGGCTCGACAAAGACGGCATCCGCCTCGGCGACCGTGTCGCCACGCTGGCCTGGAACACGTGGCGGCATCTCGAGGCCTGGTACGGCATCATGGGGATCGGCGCGATCTATCACACGGTCAATCCGCGCCTGTTTCACGATCAGATCGCCTGGATCGTCAATCACGCCGAGGACCGCGTGATGCTAGCTGATCTGACGTTCATTCCGCTGCTGGAAAAGCTCGCGGACAAACTGCCCGCCATCGAACGCTATGTGGTGCTGACCGATGGCGCGCACATGCCGCAAACTTCGCTCAAGAATGCGGTCTCCTACGAGGATTGGATCAGCGAAGTCGACGGCGACTTTGCTTGGAAAAAGTTCGACGAGAATACCGCTTCCGGCATGTGCTACACCTCGGGAACAACCGGAAACCCGAAGGGCGTCGTCTACTCGCACCGCTCCAACGTCCTGCACGGGCTGATGGCCAACAACTCCGACATGAAGGGCTATTCGTCCCGCGACGTGGTGATGCCCGTCGTGCCCATGTTCCACGCCAATTGCTGGGCGATGATGTTCGCGGCCCCGATTGCGGGCGCCTCCATGGTCATGCCGGGCGCCAAGCTCGACGGAGCATCGGTGTTCGAATTGCTCGACCGCTACAAGGTGACCTGCACCGCCGCGGTACCGACGGTCTGGCTCATGCTGCTGCAACACCTCGAAGGGACCGGCAGCAAGTTACCTCATCTCAAGAAGGTCATAATCGGCGGCTCGGCCTGCCCGCGCGCTGTGGCCAAAGTTTTCCAGGACATCTATGGCGTCGAGGTGATCCACGCCTGGGGCATGACGGAAATGAGTCCGCTCGGCACCGCCTGTACCTTCAAGCCCGAATACGCCGCCCTGGCGGGCGACGCGCGGCTCGACATTCAGCAGAAACAGGGGCAGTCGCCGTTCATGGTCGAGATGAAAATCATCGACGATGCCGGCAAGCGGCTGCCCTGGGACGGCAAGACCTCCGGCCGCCTCAAGGTGCGCGGACCATGCGTGGCCAGGGCCTACTTTAAGGAGGATGACGGGCTCCTCGACGAGGAGGGTTTCTTCGACACCGGTGACGTCTCCACCATCGACCGCTACGGCTATATGCAAGTTACCGACCGCGCCAAGGACGTGATCAAATCGGGCGGCGAGTGGATTTCCTCGATCGACCTCGAGAACCTCGCCGTCGGCCATCCCAAGGTGGCGGAAGCAGCGGTGATCGGCGTGAAGCATCCGAAGTGGGACGAGCGGCCTCTGCTGGTCGTCGTTCTCCGGAAGGATCAGTCGGCCACGAGGGATGAGATTTTAAAGTTCATGTGCGGGAAGGTTGCCAACTGGTGGATGCCCGACGACGTCGTTTTCGTCGACGAGATCCCGCATACCGCCACCGGCAAGATCCAGAAGACGGTGCTGCGGGAGCGGTTCAAGAATTTCGTCCTGCCAAGTGCTGCCGCCGCACGGTGAAGCGTCTTGTCGCTCCCGCTGGCGTCATTCATCGCGAAACCCTCGCATTGTCTCGGCCCGATGCGGTAAGCTTGGCTTCCCGTCATCGCGGTCTCCTCCAGGAAAGCGAGCGCATGACCACCTTTGATGCGACCGTCTCCGCGGCGCAAGCGGGTATTGTCTGCTCGGCTTGGTGAGGCAGACGATGGCGCGCCATCACATCCAATCGGAGCCGACCTCACGGCTCGCCATCTGGGCGCGGCGCATGGCCGCATTTGCTTTCGTGGCCTCCTTCCTCGCGGTCATCATCGTGCGTTCGGGCCTGCTCGAAATCCGGCCCGCGCTCGCAACCTTTGCGGGCGCGCTCGCCATTGCCGTCGTGGCCCTCGCGCTGGCCCTCGCCGCCTTCGTCGTGATCTGGACGGAGGGATTGGCGGGGATAGGCGCCGCGTTGACGGCGGTGGCGGTCTCGCTCGCGCTCCTCGCCTACCCGGCCTATTTCGGACTCAAGGCGTATCGGCTGCCCTGGATCTACGACATCACTACGGATCCGATTGATCCGCCGCGGTACGAGGCGCTGGCGCGACTGCGCGTACGCGACGCCAACCCCACTACCTATGCAGGCCTTTATGCCGCCGAACAGCAGCGCGCCGCCTATCCGGACGTCGGTCCGCTCGGGACCAATGCGACCGTGCAGGCGGCCTACGATGCCGCGCTCGCGGTGGTCAACAAGCGCAGGTGGCGCATCGTCGACGCACGCGCGCCGCAGGCCGGACGGCGCGAGGGACGCATCGAAGCCGTCGCGCGCACCCCGATCATGGGATTTCGCGATGACGTCGTGATCCGCGTGCGGGCCGAGCCCGACGGCGCGCGTATCGACGCGCGTTCCTCCTCGCGCTACGGCTCGTTCGATTTCGGCACCAATGCGGCGCGCGTGCGCGGCCTGATGAACGATATCGAGGACGCGATCCGCAGCCAAAAACCGGAGCGACCGCCGCCGACACAGCAGCCGGCGAAGAAATCGACCGGCAAGAAAGAGCAGCCCAAAAGGTGAAGGTCATCCCAAGCGGTAGCGACCCTCGCTCGACGGCTCGCCCTCGGTCGTAACGAGCCCACGCGCGACCAGATCCTCGAGATGGGCCAGAACCGACAAGCCCGCCGCCTTCACGAGCCGGGGATCGAGCCCGACATAGATGCCGCGCACGAGGGTGGGGATATCGGCTTCGCCCTGCGCCAGCCGTCGCAGGATCGCGGCCTCGCGACGTTGGCGGTGGCGAATGTAGTACTGCACGAAACGGGGCGCCTCGCGCACCGCGCCGCCGTGGCCGGGCAGATAAACCGGTTCGCTCCGGCGCGCGAGCTTTTGCAGCGATGCCATATAGTCGCTCATCGCCCCATCCGGCGGCGCGACGACGGGCGTCGACCAGGCCATGACGTGATCGCCCGCGAACAGGAGATCGGCCTCCTTCAACGCGAAGGCCATGTGGTTGGCGGTATGGCCGGGCGTCGTCACGGCCTCGATGGTCCAGCCCGGGCCGGTGACGACCTCGCCATCGGCGAGCGTGCGATCGGGCCGAAAGTCGACGTCGTTGCTCGCGTCCATGCGCGGCGTCTCGCCGGTATGGAGGACGCGCGCCGGGCGGTGCGCTCCCTCGGCGAGAACCAAGGCGCCGGTCGCCGCCTTGACCCGAGGGACCGCTGGGGAATGGTCGCGATGGGTATGGGTCACGAAGATATGGGTGACGGTTTCCCCGCGCACCGCCTCGAGGAGGGCCGCGATGTGCGTCTCATCGAGCGGGCCGGGATCAATGATGGCGACCCGGCCGCGGCCGACGATGTAGGACACCGTCCCCTTGAACGTGAATGGCCCGGGATTGTTGGCAAGCAGCCGCCGCACCCCGGGCACCACCTCCTCCACCGTTTCAGGCGGAAGGTCGAAGCCCCGATCGAAAGGAATATCGCCGCTCATGCGAACCGGCCGCGAGAGCACACGGGCCGCTTGCGGCCGTAGCGCAGGTCGGGATCGCAAGCCAACGCTCGCGCGATCGGTCGATCAGCCGAGCTTGCGGCCAATGATGTCTTCGCAGCGTACGTCCTCGCGCTGCTCCTCGCCGAGATAGAGCGCCCCCGACATGGCGGCGCGCATCCGGTTCGACGGCGGCCCCGCCGTTCCCCATCGATCCGGCATGGGCATCATCTTTTGCCAGTAGTCGGCATCTTGTGGAACGTGCGTGGCGTCATCGAGCTGGTCGAGCTCGGTCGTGTATTCCGCGACGAAGCCGTTGGGCTCGATGAAATAGGAGAACACGTTGCTGCCCGGCCCGTGCCGTCCGACACCCCATTCGATGTTGAAGCCATTCTGCTTGACGCGGCCGGTCCCGCGCATCAGCCCGTCGATGTTCGGCAACTCATACGCCACGTGATTGAGCGAGGGCCCGTTGTTGCGGAAGATCGCCATGCTGTGGTGATCCGCGCTGCAACGCAGGAAGTCCATGAGATGCGTGCTGTCGGAGAGCTTGAAGCCGAGAACGTCGATGAAAAACGGGACCTGATCTTCAATGCGCGCGCTGTTGAGGACGACGTGGCTGATTTTGGTCGGCCGCGAGCGATCCAAGACGACGCTCGGATGCTGGACGATATCCGACGATATGCTCATCGGCAGTCCATCCGGCGTACAGAAGCGAAAACCATACCCACCGCCAGCGGTGGGGTCGAGCGGCGCGGGGTCGCCCGCAATCTTGACGCCGTAGCCCTTCGCCTTGGCGCAGAGCGCATCCACCGCCGAGCGGTCATTGGCGGCGAAATGCACGCCGAGCAACGCGGGCTTCGGCCGCTCGCGGATGGTCAGCACGTGATGCTCGCCGCCGGTCGCGCGGAAATGGATGCCGTCGCCCTCGGCGCAAACTTGTTCGAGCGCCCACACCTTGGTGTAGAACTCCGCCGATTGATGAAGATCGCGAACGCCGAGCTCGATGCTGCGGACGCCGGTAACCCTGCTGTTCGTCATGGTGGTGTGACCTCTTGCCATCGCCTGGCTCGACAATTTCGCACAGTCCGGAGCAAAGGGCCAGGGCGGGACATGCCGACGGCGTTGAACAAAACGCCGATCAGAGCTGCACAAGCCGGGGCATGACTTCGCTCGCGAACAGGCGCAGCGAACGCAGCGCCTCCTCGAGCGTCATGCTGCCCAGAAACAGATAAGTGAGCAGGTAGTTCACTCCGAGCTCACCCACCTGCCGTTCGATCTCGTCGCGCACGCGCTGCGGTGTTCCGGCGATGACCGACCCGTCGGCCACGCAATCCTCGAACGTGGCGCCGCGCGGCACGTTGAGCCGCGAGGTCAAGCCGGTCACGCCGTGCTTGTCACGCAGCCAGTTGAGGTGCGCCAGATGAAGCTCCATCGCCGGCTTGCCGAAGCGCTTGGCTTCCGCGTCGGTATCGGCGACGAAGATATGGCGCAGGACGCCGATCGCCGTGCCGCCAGGAAACTCGGCCTTGGGTTGAGCCGGCCCGCCGCGCTTGGCGAGCGCTTGCTTGAAGGCCTCGATGTTGGTCTTGGCGAACGGCGTCGGTCCGAGGCTCACGAAGTGCATGCCGTGTTCGCCCGCCCAGGTGGCGCCGGTGGTATTGGAGGAGCCATACCAGAAGGGGGGATGCGGCTGCTGCAGCGGCCGCAAGGCAATCGGCACGTTTTCGTACTGGTAGTACTTCCCGGAATAAGTGAGCGTGTCGGCGGTCAAGCCGGCGGCGATGCAATTGAACGCGTCGATGAAGATATCGCGCGATTCGTCGTGGTCGATCTTGTGATACTTGAGCTCGAACGGCGACACGCCGCGGCCCACGCCCACTTCCATCCGCCCGTAGCTGAGGTGATCGAGGATGCAAATCTCCTCGATCAGCCGCAGCGGCGAATAGAGCGGCAGGAGATAAACCAGCGGGCCGAGCCGCATGCGCTTGGTCGCGCGCGCCACGGCGCCGAGATAAACCCCCGGCACCGGGACCATGTTGAGCGGCGTGGCGTGATGCTCCGCCACGTGCAAACAATAGATACCGGCCTCGTCGGCAGCCTGGGCGAAGGCGAGGCGCTCGTCGAACAGGGTCGCGAGCGGACGCTTGCCGTGCTCGACGTGGTCGAAAAGTCCGATTTTCATCAAGTCCTCGGCGGGCGGGCTGGGGCGGTCAGTGAATTTCCGGTTCGGGAATCTGCCCCTTGCCGGCGAGGAAATCGAAATCGCAGCCTTCGTCGGCCTGCCCGATATGGGCGGAGAACATGGCCCCATAGCCGCGGAGGTAGCGTGGGGCAGGCTGTTTCCACGCCGCGCGGCGGCGGTTGAGTTCCTCCTCCGCGACGTCGAGGTGGATGCGCCGCGCCGCTACGTCGACCTCGATCGCGTCGCCGGTCTCAACGAACGCCAACGGCCCGCCCACGAAGCTCTCCGGCGCCACATGCAGGATGCAGGCGCCGTAGCTCGTCCCGCTCATGCGTCCGTCCGAGATGCGCACCATGTCGCGCACGCCCGCTTGCACCAGCTTTTTCGGGATTGGGAGCATGCCCCATTCCGGCATGCCGGGACCGCCCTTGGGGCCGGCATTCTTGAGCACGATGACGTGGTCCGGCGTGGCGGCGAGGTCGTCGCGGTCGATCTCGCGCGCCATGTGGTTGTAGTCCTCGAAGGCGAGAGCGGGCCCGCGATGCTTGAGGAAGCGTTGATCGGCCGCCGCCGGCTTCATCACGCAGCCGCGCGGTGCAAGGTTGCCGGTGAGGACGGCGGTTGCGCCTTCCGCGTAGATCGGATCATCGAGCGAATGGATGACGTCGCGCAAATAGACTTCCGCGCCGGCGATGTTTTCGGCAAGCGTCTTGCCCGTCACCGTCATCGAGGCGAGATCGAGCCGGTCCTTTAGTTCGAGCATCAGCGCGCGCAGGCCGCCGGCGTAAAAGAAATCCTCCATCAGGTATTTCCCCGAGGGCCGCACATTGGCGAGCACCGGGATCTCGCGCGAAATCTGGTCGAAACGCTGCATGTCGAGCGCAATTCCGGCGCGGCGCGCCATCGCGATCACGTGGATAATGGCGTTGGTCGAGCCGCCCATCGCCATGTGGACCTTGATGGCGTTGTCGAAGGCGGCGGGCGTGAGGATGCGGTCGAGGGTGAGCGCCTCCCACACCATCTCGACGGTGCGGCGGCCAGCGGCGGCGCACATGCGCGGATGGCTCGAATCGGCCGCCGGGATCGAGGATGCGCCCGGGAGCGTCAGGCCGAGCGCTTCGGCGATCGCCATCATGGTCGCGGCCGTGCCCATGACCATGCAGGTTCCGAACGAGCGGGCAATGCCGCTTTCCATCTCGTTCCATTGCGCTTCGGTGATGCGACCCGCGCGCTTCTCGGTCCAATATTTCCAGACGTCGGAGCCCGAGCCCAGGTATTCGCCGCGCCAATTGCCCCGCAGCATCGGCCCCGCCGGCACGTAGATCGCCGGGATGCCCATGCTGATGGCGCCCATGACCAGTCCCGGCGTGGTCTTGTCGCAACCGCCTAGCAACACCGAGCCGTCGATCGGGTGGCTGCGCAGAAGCTCTTCCGCCTCCATCGCCAGAAAATTGCGGTAGAGCATGGTCGAGGGCTTGACGAACGGCTCCGCCAACGACATCGCCGGCAGCTCGATCGGAAAGCCGCCGGCCTGCAGCACGCCGCGCTTGACGTCCTCCGCCCGCGCCCGCAAGTGCGCGTGACAGGCGTTGATCTCGCTCCAGGTGTTTATGATGCCGATGACCGGTCTGCCCGCCCAGTCGGCGGCATCATAACCGAACTGGCGCAACCGCGAACGGTGCCCGAACGAGCGCAGATCGTTGACGCCGAGCCAGCGATGGCTGCGCAAATCTTCGGGACGTTTACGGTTCATCGACGCGGGCTCGGGGGTTACGCTTTGCCTATTCCAGGCTCACCCCGCCTTCCTTGATCACCTTGGCCCATTTGTCGGTTTCGGCAGCGACGAGCTTTCCGAAGTCGGCCGGACTGCCCGGGATCAGCATGCCGCCGAGCTCCGCGAGGCGAGCCTTGACCTTCGGGTCGGCCAAACCGGCGTTGATCCCCTGGTTGAGCTTGTCGATGATTTCGGGTGGGGTGCCCTTCGGCGCGCTCATCCCGAAAAAGGCACTGGCCTCGTAACCCGGCACCGTCTCGGCCACTGTCGGAACCTCGGGCAGCGCGTCCGACCGCGTCGCCGTCGTCACCGCGAGTGCGCGCAGCTTGCCGGCCCGAACGTGCGGCAGCGACGGCGGCATGTTGTCGAAAATCACCTGCACCGTGCCGGCGATCAGGTCGGTGAGCGCCGGCGCCGAGCCCTTGTAGGGAATGTTGGTCATCTCGACGCCGGTCATCATCTTGAACAGTTCGCCCGAGAGATGCACAGAGGTGCCGTTGCCCGAGGTCGCCCAATTGATCTTGCCTGGATTGGCCTTGGCATAGGCGATGAACTCGGCCACCGTCTTGGCCGGCAGCGACGGGTTGACCTCCATCACGTTCGGCACCCGCATGATGCCGGCAACCGGCGCGGTATCCCGGATGAAATTGAAGGACAGCTTGGGATAGAGCGTCGTGTTGATTGCATTCGCCGGATTGACCAGTAGCAGCGTATAACCGTCCGGCGGCGAATGAATTGCCGCTTCGGTGCCGATATTGTTGCCCGCGCCAGGCTTATTCTCGATGACGAACTGCTGCCCCAAACGTTCCGACAGCCATTGCGCTATGATGCGCGCCGTGATGTCCGTGCCCCCGCCGGGGGTGTAGGGGACGATCCAACGCACCGGCCGGGTCGGGTAGTCGAGCGCTGAGGCGCTGCCGATCCCGCCCCATGTGAGGACGGCCAGGCACGCGGCGAAACCGCGGGCAAAATTCACGGTTGGAATCATGGCGCCTGCCTCCGCTTCTCGGTTTTTTTGGTGGCGAATGAGCCTGCCATCGCGGTCCCATTCGCGAACTTGCGAGCCAAGGTACGCGGCATCGAGGCCCTCGCACAAGGGCGTCGGGCGATCGCCCTTGTTCGAGAAGCGCACGATTTGCTCGCGCGCTTGGCCTCGCGCCATTGCCTGGGGATGCATCAATCAACCAAGCTTGCCGAGACCCTGCGCGCTTCGCTTAGGCGCTCTTTAACCATGTTGCTTAGGCGCTCCTTAACCATTCCGGGTTAACCATAGTGGGGTATCCGCTCGGGGGTAACACTCACAGCCCAAATGGCCGGCCACGAGGCCGAAACCTTTTTCTGCTGCGAGCGTTTTTGTTGGGCGGGACGTGATGATAGGGGAGCCCCATGACTGTGGCCTACTCCCAGACGGGATGGGCCGCCGCATCGCCTGGGCGGGCAGCGGCGACCGAAACTTTCTCGGATGAAGTGTTAATCCGGCGGATCGCCAACGGCGATCAGCTTGCCATGCGGACCCTTTTTGCACGGCATCGCCTGGCGGTTTACCGCTGGCTGCTGCGGCTGGTGGACGACGAAGCCCTCGCCGACGACCTCTTGAGCGACGTTTTCCTCGACGTCTGGCGCAAGGCTAGCTCGTTCGAGAGGCGCTCCTTGGTGTCGACTTGGCTGCTGGCCATCGCCCGCCACAAGGCGCTCTCCGCGCGCCGTCGCCGGACGAACGTTGAGCTCAACAACGACCTCGCGTCCACGGTCGCGGACCCTGCGGACAGCCCAGAGCTTGTGCTGGAGAGAAAGAACCGAGAAGACCTCCTGCGCCATTCCTTGGCTCGGCTATCGCCGGAGCACGGCGAGGTCATCGACTTCACCTACTACCATGGCAAATCGATCAAGGAGATCGCCGAGATCATCGGCATCAACGAGGCCACGGTGAAGTCGCGCACGTTCTACGCGCGCAAGAAGCTCGCGCAGTTGGTCGCAGCTGGAAGATGAACGCATACGCGTTTGCGGCGATTGGGATCACTGCTTGCGGGACCGCTCACATAGTTGTCGGGGCCGTCACCGCCCGCAGTGAGCCACAGCAGACTGGGCGTTGCACATAGGCGTGAAAATTCAGCGTCGCCAGAGGATATTTGGTCGGAGTGGCAGGATTT
>JAFAHL010000672.1 GCA_019237215.1 Hyphomicrobiales bacterium
TTGAACTCCGAGAGCTTGTCCGTGTTGCCCATGTCCAGAGTCATGGAGGCGGCCAGGAACTCGACGGGATAGTTCGCCTTCATGTAGGCCGTCTGATAGGCGACCAGCGCGTAGGCCGCGGCATGGCTCTTGTTGAAGCCATAGTCGGCGAAGCGCTCCAGGAGTTCGAAGATCGTTTCGGCCTGCGCGCGTTCGACGCCGCGCTCGACGGCGCCGGACACGAAATCGGCACGCTGCGCCTGCATCTCCTTCTTGATCTTCTTGCCCATCGCGCGGCGCAGCAGGTCGGCCTCGCCGAGCGAATAGCCGGACAGCGCCTGGGCGATCTGCATCACCTGCTCCTGGTAGACGATGACGCCGAAGGTCTCGCGCAGGATCGGCTCGAGCTTGGGATGGATGTAGTCCGGCTCCTCCATGCGATGCTTGCGCGCACAATAGGTCGGGATGTTGGCCATCGGGCCGGGACGATAGAGCGCAACCAGCGCGATGATGTCCTCGAAGCGATCCGGCCGCATGTCGAGCAAGGCGCGCCGCATGCCTTGACTTTCCAATTGGAAGATGCCGACCGCCTCGGCACGCGCGAGCATGGCGTAGGTTTTTTCGTCATCGAGCGCGATTGCGGCGAGATCGATCTCGACCCCGCGTTTGCGCAGCAGCGCCGCCGCCGTTTCCAGCACAGTGAGCGTCTTGAGGCCGAGAAAGTCGAACTTCACCAAGCCCGCCTGCTCCACCCATTTCATGTTGAACTGGGTTACCGGCATGTTGGACTTGGGATCGCGATAGAGCGGCACCATCTCGGTCAGCGGCCGCTCGCCAATGACGATACCGGCGGCGTGGGTCGAGGCGTGGCGGTGAAGCCCTTCAAGCTTTTGCGCGATGTTGAAGGCGCGCGCGACCACCGGGTCGCTGTCGCGCGCCGCCTGCAGGCGCGGCTCGTCGTCGATCGCCCGGGCCAGCGTGACGGGATTGAGCGGGTTCTGCGGCACGAGTTTGCAAAATTTGTCGACCTGACCGTAAGGCATCTGCAGCACGCGGCCGACGTCGCGCAATACACCGCGCGCCTGCAACGTGCCGAAGGTGATGATCTGCGCCACGCGGTCGCGGCCGTACCGCTCCTGCACGTAGCCGATGACCTCGTCGCGCCGATCCTGGCAGAAGTCGATATCAAAATCGGGCATCGAGACGCGCTCGGGATTGAGGAAGCGCTCGAACAGGAGCCCGAAACGAATGGGATCGAGATCGGTGATGGTAAGCGCATAGGCGACGAGCGAGCCTGCGCCCGAGCCACGCCCGGGCCCGACCGGGATGCCCTGCGCCTTCGCCCATTGGATGAAGTCGGAAACGATCAGGAAGTAGCCGGGATATTTCATGCCCTCGATCACGTTGAGCTCGAAGGCCAGACGCTCGCGATAGTCCTCGACGCTGCGGCCGGAGGCGGCCCCGTGGGCCTTGATGCGACGTTCGAGCCCGGCCTCGGCGCGCTTGCGTAATTCCGCTGCTTCGTCGACCGCCGCGCCGCCCGCGCCGACCGAGAAGCGCGGCAGGATCGGCGCCTGCACCCGCGGCCGAAACGCGCAGCGCCGCGCGATTTCGACCGTCGAGGCGACCGCCTCGGGCAGGTCGGCAAAAAGTGCGGCCATTTCCGCGCGCGTCTTGAACCGGTGCTCGGTGGTGAACTGGCGCCGGTCGGTCTCCACCACCAGCCGCCCTTCCGCGATGCAGATGAGCGCGTCATGCGCCTCGTAGTCCTCCTGGCGCGCAAACAACGGCTCGTTGGTGGCAACGAGCGGAATCCCACGCGCGTAGGCGAGCGCAACCAGCGCCGGCTCGGCGCTGCGCTCCGCGCTGCCGCCGTGGCGTTGCAATTCGATGTACAGGCGGTCGCCGAACAGCCGCGCCAGCGCCTCGCAGCGAAGTTCGGCGAGATGGCTCTGCCCCGCCACGATTGCAGCGTCGAGCGGCCCGCCCGGACCTCCCGTCAACGCGAGCAATCCCTCGGTCTCACCCTCGAGCCAGGCGAGCCGCACATGCGGCGGCTCGTTGGGAGCCGTTTCGAGAAAGGCGCGAGAGTTGAGCCGCATCAGGCTGCGGTAGCCGTTCTCACGCGCGGCTAGGAGAACAATCCGCGGATGTTCGAGCTGCTGGGGGCTGCCCGTGCGCGGGAGCGCGTCCTGGTCGGCGAAATCGATCGCGAGCGCACAGCCTACGATCGGCTGGATCCCCGCCGCCGCCATCTTGTCGGAGAATTCGAGCGCGCCGAACATGTTGTCGGTGTCGGTGAGCGCCAGCGCGGGTTGCCGGTCAGCCTTGGCGAGTTCGCACAGCCGCGCGATCGTCAACGCGCCCTCGAGCAGGGAATAGGACGAGTGCACGTGCAAATGGACGAAGCCGGGCATTCAACCCCGCGATTCTTGATGCGCTGCGAATGTGAGGGCGTGGGGCGGGCGCTGTCCACCGCGGCCGCCGTGCTGCAAGCGCAAAAGATGCGGCTTATCCCCAGCCGCTGGTCGCGACGGGGCGCTGTCCTCAAGCGCCGCGGCGGTCGCGCCGCTTCATAGCGTGGCAATGACCTGCGCCCAAATCGCAATCATGCCTAAAAACAGCGCCAGCGACGCCAGCGTGGCAGCTTCTTCGACGAGGGCACGAACCATGATTTCCCACTCCCCACTCGACATGAACATATCATGAACATAGTTCATGATATGTTCGCAGTCAAGTGTGGGTAGCGGGTCAGTTTGAATAAGGCAGATGCTTCCGCCACCGATATACGGCAACAGCTGCCCATATTGCCTCGATTACTCCAAAGGGCCACGCGCCTTGCAGGAAGCCGTAGATCGATCCGAGAACACACGCCCCCGCGAAAGCCAAGATGAACCAGGAGCTATGAGCTTCTAATGCGTAAAAGACCAGCATGGCCGTGACAGCGAGCAAACCAAAAAGCGTGAGATGATCCACGGTAGCCTCAGGCCGCACGTTTTTGCGTAGCCTCGAAGGCTTCGAGCATCTCAACCAGGTCGCCCATCTCCCAGAGCCGATCAGTCACGCCAGCCGCCATTGCCGGGGTTGCTTTCAGGGTCTGATGGATGCGGACGAAACCCACTGTGCGCCGAACCCCCTGAAATCGCGAACCCTGGTCAAGGGCGGCCACAATCGAAATGACCCACTACCCAAGGGTGCGGGGGCGGGTTTGATTTGGGCACACCCAAACGCATGACCGGTATGTGCTAAGTCCCAAGCCTTTGTCCCAATTTTAATCTTTTGGCGCCCTAATCTACACCGATCCCTGACCAGGCGTTGGTGCTCTCAATGCTGGATTTGGGCATAGGTCTGGGGCTTGTTCTAGCGGGCTTCGCCTTCGGATACGGCGCTCGCGAGGTTGTCTCCTATCGACGCCGGCAAGCCTTCATGAGGCGACACCACCAGTTGGGCCTAGACTACTAGCCGCCGCAATTAGCCTCGTCAGGTGGCGAGCTTTCGGCGCGCTTCGAACGCCCCCAGCATCTCAACTGGATTCTCCCGCAGACAGTCCGTCACGTCAGCGCGCATTGCGGGCGTGACTTTGGGCCCGGACAAATCTTCTGTCCGACGCTGGCGCGGGTCGCGGGCACGATTACCGGCAAGCAGCAGGTCGCCAGATCGAACTGATCCACTGCCCCAGCTGAGAAGTTGGGGTTGAATATGCGTTCAGGCGCTACTCCCGATTTTCAGCCGAGTGTGAAGTAGCTCACCCATCCCCCGAAATGTTTCGCGCAGACTGGCTCAGCCGGGCGACGGCGAGGGGACGGGATGATGGCCGCCGGAGAACCCACTATTTGTGAAATCTGCAAACGGGGGCGTGTAACTAAACGCATGGAAGAAATGGCATTTCGGCAATGGAGCGACAAGGGATACATCCAGTGCCGGGTCGCCATCTTGGTCGGCACCTGCGACAATTGCCGGGTCAAATCCCTCGATCCGGGATCCGACAAGATCTTGGACGAGGCTTTCCGACGCGAATACGACAAGCTCCCGTAGTCGCGTGACCAAGCTCATTTCAGCGGGCTGCCCCGCGCGTTGGAGCTTGCGTCAATCCAGTTCCACCACCAGCCCGTCCTTGAGCGTGACGCGCCGGTCCATGCGCGCCGCGATGTCCATGTTGTGGGTGGCAACGACGACCGCCAGACCCGAGGCTTGCACCAGCTGGGTGAGCGCGGAGAAGACGTGCTCGGAGGTGCGCGGGTCGAGATTTCCGGTCGGCTCGTCGGCGAGCAGGACGCGCGGCGCGTTGGCGACCGCGCGCGCGATCGCGACCCGCTGCTGCTCGCCGCCCGAGAGTTCCGCCGGCCGATGGCTGAGGCGGTCCTTGAGCCCGAGATAGCCGAGAAGATCGGTCGAACGTTGCGTCGCCTCCTGACGCGAGAGACCGCGGATCATCTGCGGGATGATCACGTTCTCGATCGCGGAAAATTCCATCAACAAGTGGTGAAACTGATAGACGAAGCCGATCTCGATGCGGCGGATGCGCGTGCGCTCCGCGTCCGAGAGGGCGGATGTCGCGATCTGATCGATATAGACTTCGCCGGCGTCGGGTTGCTCGAGCAGACCAGCGACGTGCAGAAGCGTCGACTTGCCGGCGCCGGAAGGCGCCACCAGCGCAACGGATTGGCCGGGCCAGATGGCGAGCTCGGCACCTCTGAGGATTTCGAGTGTGACGTCGCCTTGGCGATAATGCCGATCGATCCCGTGCAGGAACAGAATCGGCAGCTCTTGCGCGTCGGGCTCGACAGCAGTCGCCGGCCGCCTCTCGGCGCTGATCATCATCTCACTCATAGCGCAGCGCTTCGACCGGATCGAGGCGCGCGGCGCGCCAGGCCGGGTAGAGCGTCGCCAGCAGCGACAGCGACAGCGCCATCACCACCACCGCCGTGGTCTCGCCGGCATCGAGGTCGGCGGGCAGCTTCGACAAGAAGTAGAGCTCGGGAGAGAACAATTCGGTGTTGGTCATCCACGACAGGAAGCGGCGAATCGACTCGATGTTGAGGCACACCAGCAGCGCCAGCAGGAAGCCAACCACCGTGCCGACTACGCCAACCGAGGCGCCGGTCATCATGAATACCCGCATGATCGCGCCTTGAGTCACCCCCATGGTGCGCAAAATGCCGATATCGCGCCCCTTGTCCTTCACCAGCATGATCAGTCCGGAGGTGATGTTGAAGGCGGCCACGATCACGATGATGGTCAAGATCAGGAACATCACGTTGCGCTCGACCTGCAGCGCATTGAAGAAGGTGGCGTTGCGCTGGCGCCAGTCGATCAGGAAGATCGGCCGGCCGGCAGCCTCGGTGATGAGCTTGCGGTGGGTGTCGATCTGATCCGGGTTATCGACATAGACCTCGATGGCGGTAACGTCGCCGGCGCGGTTGAAATAGGCCTGGGCCTCGGGGAGCGGCATGAACACGAAGGCGGTGTCGTATTCCGACATGCCGACTTCGAACACGGCGGCGATCCGATACGGCTTGATGCGCGGCGTCGTCCCCATCGGCGTCACCGCGCCGCGCGGAGCAACCAGCGTCACGCTGTCGCCCGCCCGCAGCGACAATTGATCGGCAAGCCTCCTGCCGATCGCGACCCCCTGCCCTTCATCGAAGCCTTCAAGCGTGCCTTGGCGGATGTTGTTGGCAACGGAGGGAAGCCTGGCGAGATCGGCGGCGCGCACACCGCGCACCAGCACGCCGGAGGCATTGAAGGGCGATGACGCCAGCGCCTGGCCCTCCACGATCGGTGCGGCAAGCATGACGCCGGGCACCTTGGAGATGCGCTCAGTCACCGCCTCCCAGTCGGTCAGTGGCTGCTCCAGCGGCTGGATCAGGAGGTGGCCGTTGAGGCCCAAGATTTTGTCGAGTAGCTCCTTGCGGAAGCCGTTCATCACCGCCATCACGATGATGAGGGTGGCCACCCCGAGCATGATGCCGAGGAAGGAAAATCCGGCATTGACCGAGATGAAGCCCTCCTGTCGCCGCGCTCGCAGATAGCGCAGCGACAGCATCCACTCGAACGGGGCAAAGGGGCGGGTGCTGGTCGGCTCGTCCATCGATTTCTTCCCCGCCCCCCGATTTCACACGATTCTGGCCGTTTCAGGCCCTTCCGGCCGGACTCGGCACCCCAGCGGCCCCCGCTTTCATCGCGCCCAGCCGCCTACTCGCATCGGCCTCGCTCATGAGTTCGCGGCTGCCGTCGGCGCGCTTCTTGACCTCGACCTTGCCCTCGGCGAGCCCCTTCGGCCCGACCAGGATCTGCCAGGGAATGCCGATCAGATCGGCGGTGGCGAACTTCGCTCCCGGGCGCTGATCAAGATCGTCGTAAAGCACTTCCACTCCCTGGCCGGTGAGCTCGCGGTAAAGCCGCTCGCAGGCGGCGTCGGTGTCGGCGCCGCCCTGCTTGAGATTGAGGATCGCGACTTTGAATGGCGCCACCGCGTCCGGCCATTTGATGCCGGCCTCGTCGTGGAACGCCTCGATGACGGCGGCGACCAGGCGCGACACTCCGACCCCGTAGGACCCGCCATGGGTCGGCCGTTCGACCCCGTCGGGGCCGGTCACCACCGCTTTCATCGGTTCGGAATATTTGGTCCCGAAGTAGAAGATCTGGCCGACCTCGATGCCGCGGGTGTGCAAGCGCTTGTCCAAGGGAACTTCGCGCTCGAAGCGCGCCGGGTCGTGAACGTCCTCGGTCGCGGCATAAAGGCTCGTCCACGGACGGATATGCGGCGTTAAGTCCGCGTCGTAATCGACGTCCTCGCCGGGCACGAGGAGCTGGAGCACGTCGCTGTTGCAGAAAACGCCGGACTCGCCGGTCTCCGCCAGAATGATGAACTCGTGCGAGAGATCGCCACCGATGGGGCCGGTTTCGGCCGCCATGGGGATTGCGTTGAGCCCCATGCGTGCAAAAGTGCGCAGGTAGGCGACGAACATCTTGTTGTAGGAAATTCGCGCGGCCGCCTCGTCGATGTCGAAGGAATAGGCGTCTTTCATCAAGAACTCGCGGCCGCGCATTACCCCGAAACGGGGCCGCTGCTCGTCGCGGAATTTCCACTGGATGTGATAGAGGATCTTCGGCAACTCGCGATAGGAGCGAATGTAGGCGCGGAAGATTTCGGTGATCATCTCCTCGTTGGTGGGCCCGTAAAGCATGTCGCGTTCATGGCGGTCCTTGATGCGCAACATTTCTGGACCGTAGGCGTCGTAGCGTCCGCTCTCGCGCCAAAGATCGGCAAGCTGCAGCGTGGGCATCAAGAGCTCGATGGCACCCGCGCGGTCCTGCTCCTCGCGCACGATCTGCTCGATCTTCTTGAGCACGCGAAAGCCGAGCGGCAACCAAGCGTAGATGCCGGCGGCCTCTTGGCGGATGAGGCCCGCGCGCAACATGAGCCGATGCGAGACGACCTCCGCTTCCTTCGGGGTCTCGCGCAGAATGGGCAAGAAGTAGCGGGAAAGGCGCATGAGAGGCTTGGCAGAATCGTTTCCTTCGGGTCCGCCGAGTGAAACCGGATCGCCGCCAAAAAGACAAGGGCTATCAAAGTCTTCCGGCAAACTTTGCGGCTGGAGCACCGCCGCTAGGCCCCATTGCCGCGCCGCAACAGCGCGGACGGCGATTTCACACCGCCAAGGCGCATTTGACTTTGATGACAAGCCAAGCGAGATCGGATAGCGTCGAGTAAGCGAGGTCGAGGGACGCTAGTCAATTCCGGCGCCATCGGCCGCGCGGTCCAAGTCGTGGGAGGAACAAGCCGGCGTGCAGCCGCAGCCGTCTCGATCGGCAACATAAAACTCGAGCGGTAAGCGTAGCGTGGAGTCGCGTTTGCGTCTTGGGAGCAGGGTTGTCGGCCCTGCTCGATTTTTTATTGCGCCCTTGCCCGCCGAGCGCGGCGCGCCGTCAGCGCAGCGGAATTCCGAGCAGCGCGGCGAGATCGTCGAGCGCGATCAGGCGGTAGGTGTAAACGACATACCAGAGCGCGAACACGATTCCCGCGATGATCGTCGTCCACGCGAGCTTGTGCTTGAGCGCGGGCCTCGCCGGCGCGCCGGGATCGCTGCCGGGCGCGATTGCCCCGTGTTCCTGTTGGCTGCGCACGCCCCAGGGAAGTACCGCGAACAGCACCACCCACCAGATGATGAAATAGATCGCGATCGAGGTTGGCAGCGACATCAATCGGCTTCGTTCGGCTGCACCGCTGCGGCAGATGCTCGCGCTGGCGGCGCGCCGCTTGTCCACTAGGAGTCGTTCGCCGGCGCCCTCATGCCTGCTCGATTTCGACCAGCGTGCCGCAAAAATCCTTCGGGTGCAGGAACAACACCGGCTTGCCGTGGGCGCCGATCTTCGCCTCGCCATCGCCGAGCACGCGCGCACCCTGCGCCTTGAGCCGGTCACGCGCGGCGCGGATATCGTCGACCTCGTAGCAGACGTGGTGAATGCCACCGTCGGGATTGCGGTCGAGAAATTTTGCAATCGGAGACGCCTCCCCGAGCGGCTCGAGCAGTTCGATCTTGGTGTTGGGCAAGGTGATGAAAACGGTGGTCACGCCGTGCTCGGGCTGCGCGACCGGGTCGGAAACTTCGGCGCCGAGCGTCTGGCGATAGACATTCGCCGCCTTGGCGATGTCGCGAACCGCGATCGCCACATGGTTGAGCCGTCCGATCATGGTCGTCTCCTGCCATCCATCCATATCGGGCTTGGTCGGCCGCCGCCAGAGCACGCCACCGGCGCGCCCGATCATACTTCCAGCACGTGCACGTGGCAGGCGGGCTTCTTGTTCCACGCGGCGGCGAGCGCGGCGCGGATCGCCTGCCGGAGCGCTTCGGCGACCGCTTCGGGGTCGCGCCGGCGCCCACGCGGCATCGACTCGAAGGCCTCGACCGCCGCGTCATAAGCGATGTCCTCGATGCTGTGTCCCAGCGCGTCGGCCTCGGGAATGCCGATCAGCCTCACGTGGGGATCGCAGATCAGCTCGCCGCGCCCGCTGACGGCAAGCGCAACCGAAACCATCCCGGCAAAACCAAGCCGGCGGCGATCGGCGACGGTGCGCTCCTCAGCGCTGACGACGAGCGAGCCGTCTTTGTAGAGCCGACCGGCGGGCACCTCATCGATCTTCGCCGGGTCGCCGGGTGCGAGCCGCAGCAGTTCGCCGTCGCGGCAGAGAACCACCTTGGGGATACCGGCGCGCCGCGCGACCGCGGCGTGCTCGGCCATGTGCAAAGCCTCGCCGTGCACCGGGATCAAGATTTGCGGCCGCACCCAGCCGAGCATGTCTTTCAGCTCGTCCACGCGCGGGTGCCCGGAGACATGCACGAGGTGAGTGCGATCGGTGATGACCTCGATGCCCTGGTCGACGAGGCCGTTGATCACCCGCGTGACCGCCTTCTCGTTGCCGGGAATGGCGCGCGAGGAAAAGATCACGCGATCGCCGCGCGAGAACGCCACCTCAGGATGATCGTCCTGGGCGATGCGGGAGAGCGCGGCGCGCGGCTCGCCTTGGCTGCCGGTGCACAGCGCGAGCACCTTGTCCGGCGGCAGGTGGCCGTAGACCTCGACCGAACGAAAATCCGGGATGCCGTCGAGATAGCCGGTCTCGCGCGCGACCTGCGCGATGCGCTCCATGGCGCGGCCGATCAAGACGACCTCGCGTTCGCAGGTGGCCGCGGCCTGCGCCACCGCGCGCAGGCGCGCCACGTTGGAGGCGAAGGTGGTGACGGCCACCCGCGCCGGCGCGCTGCGGACCAGCTCGGCGAGACATTTCGCAACGTCGGCTTCGGAGGGAGAGCGCCCCTCGCGGAACGCATTGGTGGAGTCGCCGATCAGCGCCAGACAACCCGCATTGCCGAGCGCACGCAGCTTGGCTTCATCGGTCGGTGGGCCGATAACCGGGGTCGGATCGATCTTCCAATCGCCGGAGTGAAGCACGCTGCCGAGCGGCGTGCGGATGATGAGGCCGTTCGATTCGGGAATCGAATGCGCCATGGATACGAGCTCGATATCGAATGGTCCGAGCGTGAACCGGCCGCCGAGCGGCACGATGTTCACCGGGATCTCGGGCGCACCGGGCTCGCCTTCCAGCTTGGCTTGCAGCAGCGCGGCGGTAAACGGTGTGGCATAGACCGGCAGCTTGAGGCGCGGCCACAGGTCGAGCAGCGCGCCGAAATGATCCTCGTGCGCGTGGGTGAGCACGAGGCCGAGAACATTGCGTCGCTCCTCCGCCAGATAGCGGATGTCCGGCATGATGAGATCGACGCCGGGCAGCGCGTCGTCGGCGAAAGCAACCCCGAAATCGACCGCGATCCATTGCCGGCGGTGCTCGTCGCCGAAGCCGTAGACCGCGAGATTCATGCCAATCTCGCCAACCCCGCCAAGCGGCGCGAACACGAGTTCGTCGGAGGAGCGCACCATTTGCGTGTTCCGATCAACTCGCCTTATCGGGCGACGACGCCGTACACGTGAACACATCGCCGGCGGCGATGGTCGTGACGTTGCCGTCGGGCAAGCGCAGCACCAGGGCGCCGGCTTCGTCGAGCGCCTCGAAACGGCCGGCGAGTTCGCGCTCCGCGAGCCGTACACGCACGCCTTCGCCCACGCCGCTGGCGCGGGCAAGCCAGTCGGCGCGGATGGTCGAGAAGCCCTCGCCGGCATTCCATTGCGCGATGCGTCCGAGCATCTTGACGGAGAGCGCGAGAAACAGCGTCTCGGGTGCAACCGGCACGCCGGCGGCGGCGAGATCGGTCGCGGGAAATTCGGTGTCCGCAGGGTGACGCGCGCAATTGACGCCGATGCCGATGGCGACCGCGTTCACGTCGCCCTCGCCTTCGATCAGGATGCCGGCGAATTTGGCGCCCGCGAGTAGGAGGTCGTTCGGCCACTTGATCGCCAGCAGAGGCTTGAGATTGCCGGCGACCTCCACCACGGCGTCGTGGATCGCAAGCGCCGCGACGAACGACAGCTGCGGCCAATGCTCGGCGGCCGCCGGTCCGGTGAGCAACAGGCTGGCGTAGAGATTGCCGGGCGGCGATATCCAGGCGCGGCCACGTCGGCCGCGGCCAGCGCTCTGCCGCTCGGCGGTGACCCAGAGCGGCCCGCGCTCGCCGTGCCGCGCGAGTTGCAAAGCCTCGGCATTGGTCGAGCCGAGCACCTCGTGCGCGATGAGCCGCACGCCCGCCGCGCTCGCCCTAGGCTCGAGTTTCATTCAGCGTCAAGCTTCATTCAGAACAGCGACTTTGCCGCCGCATTCGCGGCCTCGATCAGCGGGCTCGGATAGACGAAGAACAGAAGATTGAACAGGCCCGTTACCGCGAGCACGGCCCTGAGCTCGTGCGGCATCGGCTCGAATGGCTTGGCCGGCTCATCGAAATACATGATCTTGACGATTGCGAGATAATAGTAGGCGCCGACCACGCTCGTGACCACGCCGATGACCGCGAGCGTGAACAGCCCCGCCTGAATCGCTGCGAGAAACACGTAGAACTTGGCGAAAAAGCCTGCGAAAGGCGGAATGCCCGCGAGCGAGAACAACAGCATGGCGAAGAAGAACGCCATCGTCGGCTTGGTGCGGGCAAGGCCGGCGAGATCGGCGATCTCTTCCACCATCTGCCCGTCGCGTCGCATCGACAGGATGCAGGCGAAGGCTCCGAGCGTCATGGCGACATAGATCGCCACGTACACCAGCACACCCTGAACGCCCTGCTGCGTTCCGGCGGCGAGCCCGACCAGCGCGAACCCCATGTGGCCGATGGACGAATAAGCCATCAGCCGCTTGATATTCTTTTGGCCGATGGCGGCAAAAGCGCCGAGCGCCATCGAGGCAATGGCGACGAAGACCACGATCTGCTGCCACTGGGTCAAGATGCCGGGAAACGCCACGATGGTCGTGCGCACGAACATGGCGATGCCGGCGACCTTGGGGGCGGCGGCGAAGAAGGCGGTGATCGGCGTCGGCGCGCCCTCGTAGACATCGGGCGTCCACATGTGGAACGGCACCGCCGAAACCTTGAAGCAGAAACCGGCGAACAGGAAGACCAATCCGAACACCAACCCCAGGCTCGCGGTACCTGCGCTCCCTTGGCTCGCGGCGTTGGCGATGCCGGCGAAGCTCACCGTGCCGGTGAAGCCGTAGACCAGCGATGCACCGTAAAGCAGCATGCCGGAGGACAACGCGCCGAGCACGAAATATTTGAGCCCAGCCTCGGTCGAGCGCACGGAATCGCGATTGATCGCCGCGACCACGTAGAGCGCCAGGCTCATCAGTTCGAGCCCAAGATAAAGCGCGATCAGGTCGGCGGCCGAGATGAGCATCATCATGCCGGCGGTCGATAGTAGGATCAGGATCGAATATTCGAACGTTTCGCGCTTCTCGAGCGCGAGATAGTTCGAAGACATGAGGATTGCCGCCGCCGATCCGGCGAGCGCCAGCAGTTTGAGGAAGCGGGCAAAGCCGTCGACGATGAAACTGCCGCCGAAGGTCACGAGCTTGCCCGCGGGCAGCAAAACAACGATGAGGCCGGTGAGCACCAACAGCAGGATCGCCGCGCCCTCGATGCCCTTGGCGGTCTGCTCGCCGCGGAACGCGCCAACCATCAGCAGAACCATGGCGCCGATGGCGAGCACGATTTCCGGCAGAGCCGGCAGCAGGACGGGAATTTCAACGGTCTCGGTCATCGGTCGACTTTGCGCCTGTGGTCAATGCGCCAGCAAGGCGGCGGCCTTCGCCGCGCCGATGGCGCGGTCGTAGTTCTCGAGCAGTTGCGCGACTGAAGCCGCTGACATATCGAGCACCGGCTTCGGGTAGATGCCGAACAGAATGGTCAGGACGACCAGCGGCCCAAGCGTGATGATCTCCCGATAGTCGAGGTCCTTGATGGCGGCCAGGCTCGCCTTGGTCAGCGCGCCGAAAATGACCTTGCGGTAGAGCCACAACGCGTAAGCCGCCGACAGGATGCTGCCGGTGGCCGCCAGCGTCGCCACCCAGGTATTGACCCGGAACGTGCCGATCAGCGTCAGGAATTCCCCGATGAAACCCGTGGTACCGGGCAGCCCTATGTTCGCGAGCGTGAATACCATGAACGCCGCGGCGTAAAGCGGCATGCGATTGACGAGACCACCGAAAGCGGCGATCTCGTGCGTATGCATGCGGTCGTAGACCACGCCGACGCACAGAAACAGCGCCGCGGAGACGATGCCGTGGGAGATCATCTGAAAGATCCCGCCGGCCACCCCCTGCGCGGTCGCGGCAAAAATGCCCATGGTGACGAAGCCCATGTGGGCGACCGAGGAATAGGCGATGAGCTTTTTCATGTCCTCCTGCGCGAGCGCGACCAGCGAGGTGTAGATGACCGCGATCACCGAAAGCGCGAAAATCAGCGGCGCAAGGTCGTGCGAGGCCGCCGGGAACATCGGCAGCGAGAAGCGCAGGAAGCCGTAGCCGCCCAACTTCAAGAGAATGGCGGCAAGGATCACCGAGCCCGCAGTCGGCGCCTCGACATGAGCGTCCGGCAGCCAGGTGTGCACCGGCCACATCGGCAGTTTGACCGCGAAGGAGGCGAGAAACGCGAGCCAAGCCCAGGTCTGCAGGCCGCGCGGGAACCCGTGACGCAGGAGCGTGGGAATCTCGGTCGTTCCCGCGTCCCAGTACATCGCCATGATGGCGAGCAGCATCAGCACGGAACCGAGGAACGTGTAGAGAAAGAACTTGAAGCTTGCGTAGACGCGGCGGGGACCGCCCCACACCCCGATGATCAGGAACATCGGAATGAGCCCGCCCTCGAAAAACAGATAGAACAGCACGAGGTCGAGCGCCGCAAAGCTGCCGACCATGAGCGTCTCGAGCACCAGGAATGCGATCATGTATTCCTTGACGCGCTGCTGGATCGGCAGCCAGCTGGCGATGATGCAGACCGGCAGCAGCGCGGTCGTCAGGATGAGGAACGGCAGCGAGATGCCATCGACGCCCACGTGGTAAGTGATCGCCCCGGCGAGCCAAGGCCGTTTCTCGACGAACTGGAACTCGGCCGACGAGGGGTCGAAGCGGTAGAGCAGGATCAGCGAGATCGCGAAGGTGATCAGCGTGGTCCACAGCGCGACCCAGCGCGCATTGCGCTTCTCCGCTTCTTCGTCGCCGCGCATCATCATGATGAACAACGCGCCGACGAGCGGCAGGAATATGGTGACGGAGAGGATTGGCCAGCTCATCGTCAGCCCGTCCGCGCGCTGAACATGAACCAGGTGATGAGCGCGGCGACGCCGATCAGCATGGCAAAGGCATAGTGGTAGAGGTACCCGGTCTGCAGCCGCACGACGCCGCGGGTCACGTCGAGCACCCGCGCCGAGACGCCGTCAGGTCCCAAACCGTCGATCGTCCAGCCGTCGCCGTATTTCCACAGCGCGCGGGCCAGCCACAAAGTCGGGCGAACGATCAAGAAGTCGTAGATCTCGTCGAAGTACCACTTGTTGAGCAGGAATTTGTAGAGCGGCTCCTGCTGGCGAGCGAGCTCGACCGGCAGTTCCGGCCGGCGAATGTAGAATTCCCAAGCGATGACGAAGCCGATCGCCATCAGCACCGTTGGCGCCATGCCGGCGAGATGCGGAACATGCTCGATATTCTCGAGAATATGGTTGTCGGCCGCGAATTTGAGCGAGCCGCGGAAAAACTCCCCGACATCGTCGCCCACGAACAGCTCGGAGAACGGGTAGCCGGCGAAGACGGAGCCGACCGCGAGAAAGACGAGCGGGAGCAGCATCACCATCGGGCTCTCGCGCGCCGCATCGTAATGATGGGGGTCGTGCGGGCTGCCGTGAAAGGTCTTGAAGATCAGCCGCCAGGAGTAGAACGCGGTCAACGCCGCCGCGAGGGCGGTGGTCCCGAACGCATAGAGCGCCATCGGGTTGTTGCTCACATAGGCTGCCGCGATGATGGCGTCCTTGGAGAAATAGCCGGCGGTGAGCGGGAAGCCGGTCAACGCCAGCGTGCCCATCACCATGGTCCAGTAGGTGATCGGGAGCTTGTCCTTCAAACCGCCCATGCGGCGGATGTCCTGCTCGTGATGCATCGCGATGATCACGGAGCCAGAACCGAGGAACAGCAGCGCCTTGAAGAAGGCATGTGTGAACAAGTGGAACATGCCGATCGAATAGGCACCCGTGCCCATGGCGACGAACATGTAGCCGAGCTGCGAGCAGGTCGAATAGGCGATGATGCGCTTGATGTCGTTTTGCACCAGCGCGATGGTCGCCGCGAAGAACGCGGTCGTCGCTCCGATGAAGGTGACGAAGGCCTGTGCGGTCGGCGCCAGATCGAACAACGGGGAGAGCCGCGCCACCATGAATACGCCTGCCGTCACCATGGTGGCGGCATGGATCAGCGCGGAAACCGGTGTCGGTCCCTCCATCGCGTCCGGCAGCCAGGTGTGCAACAGGAACTGGGCCGATTTGCCCATGGCGCCCATGAACAGCAGGAGACACATCAACGTCAGCGCATCCACGTCCCAAGAGAGGAAGTGGATGGTCTTGCCGGTGAGCGCAGGCGCCTGCGCGAAGACGGTGTCGAGGTCGAGTGCGCCAGTCATCGCGAACACGGCAAAAATGCCAAGCGAGAAACCGAAATCGCCCACGCGAGTGACGACGAAGGCCTTGATCGCGGCGGCGTTCGCCTCCGGCTTGTAGTACCAAAATCCGATGAGCAGATAGCTCATCAGGCCCACGCCTTCCCAGCCGAAGAACAGCTGCACGAGATTGTCGGCCGTCACCAGCATGAGCATGGCGAAGGTGAACA
>JAFAHL010000696.1 GCA_019237215.1 Hyphomicrobiales bacterium
GGCCGCGAGGCGATCGAGACCGCCCGCATCGACGTCGACGCCCGCGACCTTGGCGCCGGCGCCGGCGAGCGCGCGCGCCATCACGCGCGCCATGCCGTTCGCCGCTCCAGTGACGACGGCCACGCGGCCGGCGAGTACTTGCGCTTGCGCCATGACGCGCTGCCTCCCGCGCAAATCATGACAAATCGCCCGGCCGCATTCAATCGCGCGCAATCGTCCCACCCACATTGCACGGCCGATCGAGCGGATGTTAGCTCTCAGACCGAGAGCACCCGCGTCGGGAGAGAAGCCATGTGGCGTGCAAGACTCGCGGCCGCATCGTTTGCGCTCATCGCTACGTCTGCCGCGTCAGCGGAGGACCTCCGGATCGCGGTCGGCGGGCGCGGCATCGGCGAAACCTTCGTCGCCGAGGTCGGCTACAAGGCCGGCCTGTTCAAACGGCACGATCTTGTCCTCGACATTTTCTATACCGATGGTGGCGGCGAGACCCAGCAGGCGGTGATCTCGAACAGCGCGCAGGTCGGCATCGCCGCGGGCTTCCTCGGCGCGATCGGGGTCTTCGCCAAAGGGGCACCGGTGCGGATCATCGGCGGCTCGTACACCGGGGGTGCCCAAGTCTTCTGGTACGTGCCGGCGGACTCGCCGATCAGGGCCCCGCAGGACCTCGCGGGCAAGACTGTCGCCTATTCCAATAATGGCTCCTCGACCCATGCCGGCGTGCTCGCTCTGCAGAAGCACTACAACATCGCGTTCAAGCCGACGCCGACCGGCAACGCCGCCGCGACCATGACCGCGACCATGAGCGGACAGGTCGATGTGGGCTGGGCAGGCGCCCCGTTCGGCGTCGCCGAGCTCGAAGCCGGCAAGATCCGGCTGATCATGAAATCGTCGGATGCGCCGGATTTCGACAAGCAGACCAGCCGCGTCATCATCGCCAATGCCGACGGGCTCAAAGCGCGCTCGGACGTGTTCGCGCGCTTCATGCGCGGCTATCGCGACTCGCTCGCCTTCATCTATTCGACGCCCGCCGGGCTTGCGGCCTACGCGGCCTTCGCGAAGCTGCCGGAGGCGGCGGCCAAGCGCGCATTGCACGAGTTCCTGCCGCTCGCCGCCGTCGATCCCGATCGCATTTCCGGAATCGAGGAGGTGATGGCCGATGCGATCGCCTTCAAATTCATTTCCGCGCCGTTGACCAAGGACGAGCTCGCCGAGCTCATTCAGATCCCCGAGCCGCGGCGGTGACGCCGCGTCTTTCCGGGCGGATCGACGACTGCGAAGCGCAGCGCACGCCCGCAGGGGTCGAGCCGCTCGCCACGGCTCGACCCCGCAGGCATGTCCCTGCTGGTTGTTTGACGCCTCAAAACTTACATCTTCACCGCCGGCACCCGTTTTGTTTCGCTGCGGCGGGGTTTTGGCTCCGCTTGGTGCCGCAAACATGCCCTAAACAAGTCGGAATCCGCTTAATGTTCCTGGTTAATCCGAGGTATCACCGCATCGAATGCGACTCATGCTTGACGAGTCGTTGCCGCGGCCCCGCAAGCCTCGGTTAATCGGCGCTCGATTGTAAATTCCAGGCGTAGTCCCATGTCCCCGCTCCTCGACCAATCCGCGTTGACCGATCTCGCCGAACGGCTGGTCGCGGCCGCTCGCCGTGCCGGCGCGGACGCCGCCGACGCGCTCGCCGTGCGTTCGGTCTCGCTCGCGGTCGAGGTGCGCGAGGGCGCTGTCGAGGAATCCGAGCGCTCCGAAGGCGACGACGTGGGGCTGCGCGCGTTCGTCGGCCGCCGCCAGGCGGTGGTATCGACCAACGACGTCAAGGCCGACGTGGCAGCGCTTGCCGAGCGCGCGGTCGCCATGGCAAAGGCGGCGCCCGAAGATCCGTTTACCGGGCTGGCCGATCCCGCGCGCCTCGCGCGCGATGTTCCCGACCTCGACTTGCTCGATCCGGATCTTCCGACCGTCACGGAGTTGGAAGCGCGCGCGCAACGCGCCGAGCATGCGGGGCTTGCGGTCAAGGGCGTCACCAAATCGGGCGGCGCCTCGGCCTCGGCCGGCATCGGCGGGATGGTGCTGGTGACGAGCCACGGCTTCCGCGGCGCCTATCTCAGTTCGGGCCAGAGCGTGTCGATGACGGCGATCGCCGGCGAGGGCACCGCGATGGAGCGCGACTACGACTATTCCTCCACGCTCCACGGCGCCGACCTCGACCCACCGGAGAAGGTCGGACGCACCGCGGGCGAGCGCACCGTCGAGCGGCTCAATCCGCGCAAGGTGAAGAGCAAACGCGTGCCGGTCGTGTTCGACCGCCGGATCGCCGGCTCGCTCGTCGGCCATCTCGCCAGCGCCATCAATGGCGCTGCGGTGGCGCGCAAGACGAGCTTCCTCAAGGACCGGCTCGGGGAGCGGCTGTTCCGGCCGGGCATCCACGTGCTCGACGATCCGCTGCGGCGGCGCGGATTGCGCTCGCGCCCGTTCGACGCCGAGGGCGTTGCGACGCGGCGTCTCGCCGTCGTCGAGGACGGCGTGCTCGCGTCTTGGATCCTGGACTCCGCGACCGCGCGCGAGCTCGGTTTTGCCAGCACCGGCCACGCCCAGCGCGGGGTATCCTCGACGCCCGCGCCCGGCCCGAGCAATCTGCATCTCGCCGCCGGCAGCGACACGCCGGAGGCTTTGATGGTCGACATCGCCGAGGGCTTCTATGTCACCGACCTCATCGGGGTCGGCGTCAATCAGGTAACCGGCGACTACAGCCGCGGCGCTTCCGGATTCTGGATCGAAAACGGCAGGCGCAGCTATCCCGTGAGCGAAGTGACGATCGCCGGAAACCTGATCGACATGTTCCAGACGCTCTTGCCGGCGAACGACCTGGAGTTCCGTTTCGGCACCAATGCGCCGAGCGTGCGCGTGGAGGGTCTCACCGTTGCCGGCCGATGACATCGATCGCGGCTTGGTGCGCGATCGCCTTGCCTCGGCCGTGCGTGAAGCCGGCGCGCTGGCGCTCCACATGTTTCGCGGCCGGCCCGCGAGTTGGATCAAGGGCGCCTCCTCACCGGTGAGCGAGGCCGATCTCGCCGTCGATGCGCTGCTGCGGGAGCGGCTTCTGGCCATCCGCGATGCCGGCTGGCTCTCGGAGGAGACCGAAGACGATCCCGCGCGACTGCAGCGCGCCGAGGTGTGGGTGGTCGATCCCATCGACGGCACGCGCGCTTATCTCGCGGGACTTGCGGAGTGGGTGATTGCTGCGGCGCTCGTGCGCTTTGGCCGCCCGCTGGTGGCGGCAATTTACGCGCCGGTGAGCGACGAGCTGTTTCTCTCCGTCGCCGGCGGCGGCGCGACGCTCAATGGCGCGCCGATCAAAGCGAGCGCGGGCGATCAGCTCGCGGGCGCGACGTTCTCCGGCGCCAAGCGTCGGCTCGACAGTCTCGCGGCGATCGAGCCGCGCATCGTGACTGCGCCCAGAATTCCCTCGCTCGCCTTGCGGCTTGCGCGCGTTGCCACCGGCGCGCTCGATGGCACCTTTGCCGCCCCCAACAGCCACGATTGGGACCTTGCGGCGGCCGACCTTTTGGTGCACGAAGCCGGCGGGCTGGTCACGACTTTGACGGGGGAATCGTTGATCTACAATCGGCCCGATCCGGTTCATGGCGCGCTGGTGGCTGCCGGCCGCGCCCGTCACGAGTTGTTGCTCGGCCTCATTCGCGATCGGCTTGCCGAGTTTGCGTGATCGAACCGGCGCGGTCTGCGTGAGGGCGCAAGCCGCTCCAGGCCAAGCCGCTGCAGGCTACGTGTCGAGGCGTTTTCGAGGCCGTACGGGGGGATCCACGGCGCCGGCAAAGGCTGCTGGTTCCGGTCGCCAGGGATCGAGGGATGCAATCAATGGTGGATCAGGGCCAGCGCGAACAGTTGCTGCATCTCGTCTTCGGCGGCGAGCTCACGGATTTGGACCGCGTCGAATTCAGGGATCTCGACAAGCTCGACATCGTCGGCATTTATCCCAACTACGCCGCCGCCTATGCTGCCTGGAAAGCAAAAGCCCAGCAGACCGTCGATAACGCTCAAATGCGCTACTTCATCGTGCATTTACACCGCCTGCTCGATCCGCAAACGGATCAGCGCGCCAAGCGCTGACGTCAAGCGGGCTCCCCGCCGATGTCGTGGGTCAAGCGTCTCGTGGCCTCGCGCCCGTTCCAAAAGACCACCGGGGTCATGGCCGCCGAATACCTTCGTCTGGTATGGAATACCACCCGGCTGGTGATCGAGCCGGAAGGCATCTACGAGCGGGTCGACCGCGACGCGCCGGTGATCATCGCCATGTGGCACGGGCAGCATTTCCTGGCGCCTTTCATCCGACGCGCGCAGGATCGCGCCAAGGTGCTGGTCTCACGCCATCGCGACGGCGAGATCAATGCGCTCGCCGCGGAGCGGCTCGGCGTCGGCGCCATTCGCGGCTCCGGCCACCACGGCGGCGGGTTCGTCGGCAAGGGCGGCGTGAGCGCCTTCAAGGAGATGCTGAGCGCGTTAGAGGAGGGTTACAACGTCGCGCTCACCGCCGACATTCCCAAGGTCGCGCGCGTCGCCGGTCTCGGCATTGTCAAGCTTGCGAGCGCGTCCGGTCGGCCGATCTATCCGATCGCGATCGCGACCAGGTGGCGCGTGGAGCTCAACAACTGGGACCGCACGGCCATCAATCTCCCGTTCGGCCGCGGCGGCGGAGTCGCCGCCGAGCCGCTGCGCGTTCCCGCGGACGCCGACGGCGCCGTGCTCGAAGGCGCACGGCGGGCGCTCGAGAGCGCGCTCAACGCCGCCACCGCGCGCGCTTATGCCATCGCCGATCGGTCGCATGAGGACCGCGCTCGTGGCTGAAGGCTTGCCGCTGACGTTGCGCGCCTATCGCCTGCTAACCGCGGCGGCGACGCCGCTCGCGCCGGCGCTCATCTCGCATCGGCTCAGGCGCGGCAAGGAGCTGCCCGCTCGGCTCAACGAACGCTACGGCGAAAGCGAGATCTCCCGCCCCTCCGGGCCGCTGGTGTGGATCCACGGCGCGAGCGTCGGCGAGCTGCTCTCGGTCATTCCGCTGATCGAACGCATCAGCGAAAGGGAATTCGCCGTGTTGTGCACGTCGGGCACCGTCACCTCGGCCAATCTCGCCGAACAACGCTTGCCCAAGGGCGTCATCCACCAGTTCGTGATTCTCGACACGCCACGCTTCGTCAAGCGCTTCATCGACCATTGGCGGCCCGATCTCGCGCTCTTCGTCGAATCGGATCTGTGGCCCAACTTGATCGTGACGAGCGCCGAGCGCCGCATTCCCCTGATCCTGATCAACGGCCGCGTCTCGGAGCGCTCCTTCAATCGCTGGCGGCGCATCCCCGCCACCATCGCGGCGCTGCTGCGCTGCTTCGATCTCTGCCTCGCGCAATCGGCCGCCCACGCCGCGCGTTACCGCGAACTTGGAGCGTCGCACATCACCACCACGGGCAACCTCAAGTTCGACGTGCCGGAGCCGCCCGCCGACCCCGCGAGCCTCGCGGTCCTGCGCACGGCGGTCGGCGGACGCACCCTCATCGGCGGGGCCTCGACCCATGCCGGCGAGGAAACGGTGTTGATCGAGGCGCACCGGCGGCTGCGCGGGTCTTTCCCCCGACTGCTCACGGTCATCGCGCCGCGCCATCCCGACCGCGGCCCCGGCATCCTCGAAAGCGCACACGCCGCCGGTCTCAAGGCGGCGCTGCGCTCGCGCAGGGAGTTGCCGCGGGCAGACACGGACATCTATGTCGCCGACACGCTGGGCGAGCTCGGTCTGATCTACCGCCTCGCGCCGATCGTATTCGTCGGAGGCTCGCTCGCCAGTCATGGCGGCCAAAATCCGATCGAGCCGATCAAGCTGGGCGCGGCGGTCCTGCACGGCCCGAACGTGTGGAACTTCGCGGAAATCTACGCCGCGCTCGACAAGTCGCACGGCGCCGAAGAGGTGGGCGACGTGGAGGCGCTTGCGTCGCGCGCCGGCGCCTGGCTCAAGGACGGACATGGACGCGCGGCAGCGATCGCCGCCGCGCGCGCGACCGTGGCCAAGCTCGGCGGCGGGCTCGAGCGCACGCTTGCCGCGCTCGAGCCCTATCTCATGCAGATTCGTCTCGAATACCGCGAGTCCCATGCGTGAGCCGTCGTTCTGGTGGGGCGAGGCCTCCCTCGCGTCCGCCTTGCTCGCGCCGCTGGCGGCGATCTACGGCGCGGTGGCGCGAGCGCGCTTGGGCGGACGCGGCCGCCGCGCCGGCGCGCTGGTGGTCTGCATCGGCAATTTGACCGTCGGTGGTGCCGGCAAGACGCCGACGGCGCTGGCGGTCGCGCGCATGCTGGCGGCGGCGGGCGAGCGGCCGGTCTTCCTCAGCCGCGGCTACGGCGGGACGCTTGCGGGCCCGGTCCGGGTCGATCCAGCGCGCCACGGCGCGCACGACGTGGGCGACGAGCCGCTCCTGCTCGCGCGCACGGCGCCGACCATCGTGGCGCGGGACCGCGTCAAGGGCGCCGCCATTGCCGCCGGCGCGAGCGTCATCGTCATGGACGATGGGTTCCACAATCCGTCGCTCGCCAAGGACTTCTCGGTGCTCGTGGTCGACGCCCGGCGCGGCATCGGCAACGGCCGGGTCATACCGGCCGGTCCGCTGCGGGCGCCGCTCGATGCGCAGCTCACGCGTGCCCATGCGCTGGTCGTGGTCGGGACGTCGTTGCGCGCCGCGGCCGTCGCGGCGGCCGCGCGCGCGCGCGACATTCCGGTCTTGCAGGCGCGCTTGCGCCCCGACGCGGCCTTCATCGCCGGGCTCGGCGGCGCCCGCGTGCTCGCCTTTGCCGGCATCGGCGATCCGGAAAAATTTTTTGCAACCCTCGCGGATGCCGGCGTTGCGCTCGCTGCGAGGCGAAGCTTCCCCGACCACCACCGCTACACGCGCGCGCAGGCGAAGGCGCTATGCGAGGAGGCCGCCCGCGCGGGCTTGGTGCTGGTGACGACGGAAAAGGATCTCGTACGGCTTGGCGGCGCCGACGAAGCGCAAGAGCTTGCCGCTCAGGTCCGCGCGCTGCCGGTCACCCTCGCCTTCGAGGATGAGGAACGGTTCAAGTCGCTGTTGCTGGAACGGCTGGCGGCGGCGCGGAAAACGAACGACGGGCGAGGGCGGTGGACCGGCGAGAAAGCATGAGCCTCGACAGCTATCGCCTGTCGTCGGCCGCCCGCCGTCCGGCATTGGGGAAATGCCGCTGCAGCACGGCTTCCGGATTGACGTAGGCCTCTTGCAGGTCAACGCTCCAATATTTCAGCTCTTCGAGCGGGATCGGCAAGCCGGTCACCGCGCAACGCACGAAGGCACCCGGCCGCACGACGCGAAAGTCGCCGTCGAGATATTTGACCTCGGCCTCGCCCGCCATGGGAGAAGGGCGATCGGATCGGTTCAGCACGCTTGCCTCCACGCACCCGGTTTGCTGGGACCAAGAATCTATCAGCGTCCCGGTGCCAACACACAACATAGTCGCTCGGGCCGGCGCATGTAACCCACCCGCTTGGGATTGTCGGTCCGAATCTAAATACGCGGGCTTGGGAAAGCACTACGCTCCGAACAGGCTGCCCTGATTCGAATTGCCGTTGCCGCGGCGGCCGCGCGGCTTGGCAGCGGAGGCGGATTGCGGTTTGTCCGCGGCGACGGATGAGCCTTCCGCCGCTGCGCGCACGCGGCCGTCCGAAAATTCAATGTCGAGCCGCATGCCCGCGCGCACTGCGGCCGCCTGCCGCAGCGGCCGGCCGGCGAGATCGCGCACCAGCGCGAAGCCGCGCGCGAGCACGCCGCGATGGGAGAGCGCGCTGAGCAATTGCCCGCAGCGCTCGACCGACGTCGCGCGCTGGCGCAGCAACGAATCGACCGCGCGTCGCGCCCGCAGGGACAGCGCGGCGACGCGCTCGCATTGCCGGCCGATGCGGTTGCGATGGGCGTCGGCGTTCGCGCGCAAGGCCGCGGCGAGGCGCATGTTGGCCGTCGCCAGCCGCTCGCGCCGCTGCCGCCGCGCGACGTTCTCCGCGCGCTTTGCCCGCTCGCCCAAGGCCGCGACCAGCTCGCAGCAGCGGTTCACGCGCGCGCGCAGGATTTGCGGGCCGAGCCGGCTGGCGACGCGCGAGAACTGGGCGTGATGGATTTGGGCGTTGGCGGTGAGCGCGCGCGGAAGGCGCGAGCCCGCATGATCGAGCCGTTGCCGCGGCAGCGCGAAGAGTTCCTCGACCGTGGGCAAGGCGCGGATCGCGGCGCGCAACTCGGTGCGCCGCGCCTCCTGGCCGCGTAGCCAGCAGGCAAGCGAGCGCCGCACCAGGCCGTCGACGCGCGCGCTGAGCTCCACGCGCACCGGCACCGCCAGTTCGGCGGCTGCGCTCGGCGTCGGCGCACGCATGTCGGCGGCGAAGTCGATGAGGGTCACGTCGGTTTCATGGCCGACCGCCGCGATCAGCGGGATCATGCTCGCGGCCGCCGCGCGCACCACGATCTCTTCGTTGAACGACCACAAATCCTCGAGCGAGCCGCCGCCGCGCGCGACGATGAGGAGGTCCGGCTTGCGCAACGGCCCGTCGAGAGGAAGCGCGTTGAAGCCATGGATCGCGGCGGCGACCTCCTCGGCGCAGCCGTCGCCCTGCACGCGCACCGGCCACACGATCACGTGGCGTGGAAAACGGTCGGCAAGGCGATGCAGGATGTCGCGAATGACGGCGCCGGTCGGCGAGGTGACGACGCCGATCCGTTCCGGCAGAAACGGCAAGAGCTGCTTGCGCGCGGCGTCGAACAGGCCCTCGGCGGCGAGCTTCTTCTTGCGCTCCTCGAGGAGCGCCATGAGCGCGCCGAGCCCGGCCGGCTCGAGCGTCTCGATCACGATCTGGTATTTCGACCGGCCGGGATAGGTCGTCAGCCGGCCGGTGACGAACACTTCGAGCCCGTCCTCGGGCTTGAGGCGCATGCGGGCGAACGCGCTCCTAAAGATCACCGCTTCGATCTTGGCGCCTTCGTCCTTGAGCGCGAAATAGCAGTGGCCGGAGGCCTGCGGCCCGCGATAGCCGGAGATTTCGCCGCGCACGCGCACGTAGCCGAAGGCGTCCTCGACGGTCTTTTTCAGCGCCGCCGAGAGTTCGGAGACGGTCCATTCCGGGATGTTGAGGCGCGCGGGCTCGTTCATCGCGACGTGGTGAATCACCTTATGCGCGCGGCGTCAACTCGCCGGCACAACGCTGCCGAGCGTGTTAGCCGCCGACTTTGGCGTCGTATTGTTCGTCCGACACTTTTTCGAGCCAAGTGACGTGGGTGCCGTCGAGGTGCTCCTGCAGCGCGATGTGCATCATCGCGGTGTCGGGGCCGGCGCCGTGCCAGTGCTTTTCTCCCGGCGCAATCCAGACCGTGTCGCCGGCACGGATCTCCCGCACCGGGCCGCCCCAGAGCGCAACCCGGCCCAGGCCGGAGACGACGTGCAAGGTCTGGCCGAGCGGATGGGTATGCCATGCGGTGCGCGCCCGCGGTTCGAAGCGCACGAAGGCGCCCCTGATGCGCGCCGGCGCCGGCGCTTCGATGATTGGGTCCTGCCACACCGTGCCGGTGAAATAGTCCGCAGGCGGGCGGCGCGAGGGCATGGAGCCCAACGGTTTGATATCCATGGCGGCGTTTCCTCCACGCGGCTCGAACGTTGGCTGCTCGCGGTCCTAGCACCGATCGATGGAGCATAGAAGACCGGTCTCCCTTGCGAAGCAATCGAGCCATGCTACACCAGCCGCCGAAAACCAGCGGCCTAGCGGAACGTGCATGAACATCCTCCTTCTCGGCTCGGGCGGACGCGAGCACGCGCTCGCCTGGAAGCTCGCGGCAAGTCCGCTGGTCGAGCGACTCTTTTGCGCGCCAGGCAACGCCGGCATTGCCCGCGACTGCGAGATGGCGGCGCTCGACATCGCCGACCACGCGGCGGTGATCGCGTTCTGCGAGGCGCAAGAAATCGATCTGGTCGTGGTCGGACCCGAGGCGCCGCTGTGCGCCGGCATCGTCGACGATCTCACCGCGGCCGGCATCAAGGCCTTTGGCCCGAGTCGGGCGGCCGCGCAACTCGAAGGCTCCAAGGGCTTCACCAAGGATCTGTGCAAGGCCAACAACATTCCAACCGCCGCCTACGAGCGCTTCGACGCGGCCGCGGCGGCGAAGCGCTACGTGCGCGCGCGCGGCGCCCCGATCGTGGTGAAGGCCGATGGGCTCGCTGCCGGCAAGGGCGTTGTCATCGCCAACGCCCTCGCGGAGGCCGATGCCGCCATCGACATGATGTTCGGCGGTGGCTTGGGCGCGGCCGGCGCGCAAGTGGTGGTGGAGGAATTATTAGAGGGCGAGGAGGCCTCCTTTTTTGCGCTCTGCGACGGCGAGACCGCGCTCGCGCTCGCCTCGGCGCAGGACCACAAGCGCGCCTTCGACGGCGATCAGGGTCCCAACACCGGCGGCATGGGGGCGTATTCGCCGGCGCCGGCGATGACGCCCGAGATGGTGCGGCGTGCCATGGACGAGGTCGTGCTTCCCACCGTGCGCGCCATGAAGGCCGGCGGCGCTCCCTACAAGGGGGTGCTCTATGCCGGCCTGATGATCACCGCCGAGGGGCCGAAGCTGATCGAATACAACGTGCGCTTCGGCGATCCGGAGTGCCAGGTGCTGATGCTGCGCCTGATGTCGGACCTCGTGCCCGGTCTGCTCGCCTGTTGCGACGGCATGCTGAAGAATTTCGACCTGCGCTGGTACCCGGACGCGGCGTTGACCGTGGTGATGGCGGCCAAGGGTTATCCCGGCGCCACCGCCAAGGGCTCGGTGATCGAGGGGCTCGCGGCCGCGGCCGAGATCGAGGGCGTCGAAATCTTCCACGCCGGCACCAAGGCGGACGGTGGCCGCATCCTCGCCAACGGCGGCCGCGTGCTCGACGTCTGCGCGCTGGGCAAGACCGTGGGCGAGGCGCAGGCGCGCGCGTATCGGGCGGTCGATCGGATTCGTTGGCCGGAGGGATTCTGCCGCCGCGACATCGGCTTTCGCGCCGTGCAACGGGAGACGTTGGAAAAATCGAAAGCCTAGCTGTTGCGCGAACGCGCGCCGCGAGGCTTTGCTGTTTGCGGGCGACGATTTTTGCAACCCCGATGTCGCGTGATGCGTGGCGGCGGGGCCGTTGAATCAGTTTGAACGCTTGCGAACGAGTGCGTCCATGCCCGACCTCGCCGACCTCTATCCCGGCTTCGCCTCGCACTGGATCGACACCGCGGCCGGGCGCGTCTTCGCGCGCAGCGGCGGGAAGGGGCCGCCGCTGCTCCTCCTTCACGGTTATCCGCAGACCAACGTGATGTGGCATCGCGTGGCGCCGGCGCTGGCAGCGCAGTTCAGCCTGATCATTCCCGATTTGCCCGGCTACGGCTGGTCCGATGCGCCGTCATCGGATGCCGCGCACGCGCCCTACACCAAGCGCGCCATGGCCGCCGCCATGATCGAGGTAATGGAGGCGCTCGGCCACGTGCGCTTTCGCCTTGCCGGGCACGACCGCGGCGGCCGCGTCGCCTATCGGCTCGCGCTCGATCACCCCGGGCGGCTCGAACGGCTCGCGGTGCTCGACATCGTGCCGACCTGGACGATGTGGCACCGCATGGACGCTCGCCTCGCCACTCGCGCCTGGCACTGGATGTTCCTCGCGCTGCCAGCGCCGTTCCCGGAGACCATGATCGGCAAAGACGCGCTCTACTTTTTCGATACACGCGCCGCGGCCGGAGCCAAGATCAAGAGTCTCTCAGCCTTCGATCCGCGCGCGCTCGCCCATTATCATGCCTTCTTCAACGATCCGGTGCGCATTCACGCGACCTGCGAGGACTATCGCGCCGGCCGCACCACCGATCTCGCCCACGACGAGGAGACGCGCGCCTCAGGCCAGAAAATCGCCTGTCCGATGCTCGCGATCTGGGGCGCCGCCGGCGGCATCCCGGCCGAGACCGAGGCTCCGCTCGCGACCTGGCGCGAATGGGCGATTAACGTGCAGGGCTTTGCCCTCGACTGCGGGCATTATCTCGCCGAGGAGGCGCCGGAAGCGACGGCGCAGGCGCTGCTCGAGTTTTTCGCCGCGGCGTGAGCGTGGCGCGGGCGTGATCCTGTCCGCTGTCATCGCCCGCGGAGGCGGGCGATCGAGTATTCTCTTGAGCGGACGATGGCACGGTGGTGCCTCCCATCTGGCTCAATGGATACAGGATGCCCGCTTGCGCGGGCATGACAGCTGAGGTGAACGGCTCCGCCATGCCGTCGATCGACCGCCAAACCGCGTTTTCCGGCACCAAAGAGGTCGCCGGCGCGCTCGCCATCGATGCCGCGCGGCTCGAAGCCTTTCTCGCCTCGCGGCTGCCCGCTTTCGTCGGCCCGCTCAGCGTGCGGCAATTCAAGGGCGGGCAGTCCAATCCCACCTATCTTCTGCAAACGCCCGCGCGCCGCTACGTGCTGCGGCGCAAGCCGCCGGGCAAGCTGCTCCCGTCCGCGCACGCCGTCGACCGCGAGTTCCGCGTGATCAGCGCGCTCCATGCGCGCGGCTTTCCCGTGGCCGCGCCGCTGCTCTATTGCGACGATGCGGGCATCGCCGGCACGCCGTTTTATCTCATGGACCACGTCGAGGGTCGCGTCGTGTGGGAGCCGCACATGCCGGATGCGCAGCCGCACGAGCGGGCGTCGGTTTACGACGCCATGAACGCCACGCTCGCGCGGTTGCATTCGTTCGATCCGATCGCGCTCGGACTTGGCGACTTCGGCCGCGGCGACAACTACGTCGCGCGCCAGGTCGAACGCTGGTCGAAGCAGTATCGCGCCTCCGAGACCGGCGGCATCGCGGAGATGGAACGGTTGATCGCCTGGCTGCCGTCGCATCTGCCGCCGGGAGCGCCGGTGCGCATCGTTCACGGCGATTACCGCCTCGACAACATCATTCTTGCGCCGTCCGAATCGGCGATCCGCGCCGTGCTCGACTGGGAGCTTTCCACCTTGGGCGATCCGCTCGCCGACCTCGCCTATCATCTCATGCAGTGGAACATGCCGCCGTCGGAGAGCGGCGCCGGCGTCGGCACGCTGCTGGGCCACGACCTCGGCCGCCTCGGCATCCCCACGCGCGCGGCGTACGTGGACGCCTATGTGGCGCGCACCGGCCTCGACCCGCGGCCGCATCTGCCGGTCTATCTCGCCTACAATTTCTTCCGCCTGGCGGCGATCTTCCAGGGCATTGTCGGCCGGGTACGCGACGGCACCGCGACGAGCGAAAACGCCGCCGCCATGGCGCCGCTGGTGCGCCCGCTCGCCGTCAAAGCCTGGGAGTTCGCGCGCGAGGCGGGCGCGCGATGACGAAGAGTTTCGCCCTCGCGCTCGGCGGCGGCGGCGCGCGCGGGCTCGCCCACATCGCGGTGCTGGAAGCGCTCGACGATATGGGCCAAAAGCCCGCCGCCATCGCCGGCACCTCGATCGGCGCCTTGATCGCAGCCGCCTACGCGGCGGGGATGTCGGGCCGGGAGATCCGCCGCTTCGTCATCACGCTCGCCCATGACCGCGCCGAGGTTTTTCGCCGCCTGATCGCGACGCGCGCGGGCACGTTTGCCAATCTCTTCAACCTGGGCTTCGGTAGCGCCACGCTGGTCGACGCGGAAAAATTCTGCCAGCAGTTCCTGCCCGACAAGGTGCCGGAGGATTTCGGCGCGCTCGAAATTCCCCTGACCATCATCGCGACCGACCTCTATCGGCGCCAGCAGGCGGCGTTCTCCTCGGGGTCGCTCAAGCCGGCGCTTGCCGCCTCGATCGCGCTGCCGACCGTGATGCGGCCGGTCGTCGTCGCCGGCCGCGTCCTGATCGACGGCGGCGCGACCAATCCGCTGCCGTTCGAAGAGCTGCGTGGGCGCGCCGACCTGGTGGTGGCGGTGGATATTTCCGGCGCGCCGACGGACGAGCGGCGCGACATCCCCAATCCCTGGGAGTGCCTGCTCGCCACCGTGCTGGTCATGGGCAACGCCATCACCGCCGAGAAAATCAAGCACGGCGCCCCCGACCTCGTCGTGCGGCCGAGAGTCGGCGCCTTCCGCGCGCTCGATTTCCTGCAGGCGAGCGCGATCCTGCGCGCAGCAGAGCCGGTCAAGGTTGAGCTCAAGGAGAAATTGGCGGCGCTGCTCGAAAGTTGACCACCTACGGTATTTGATCTCGGCTCGCCGTGCGCTGGCATAGCCCGGCCTAAAGGGCGTTTACGCCCGTCTTCGCGGGCTATGGGCGGGCGTCAATGACGCTGGCTGGGTCGCGCACTGGCGTGCCTACCTCAGCGCCGGACCACGAAGAAGTTGCGCAGCAACGCCGCGGCTTCGTTCTCCCCGATCCCACCATAAACTTCGGGCCGATGCAGGCAGGCGGGCGAAGAGAAATAGCGCACGCCGTTCTCGACCGCGCCGCCCTTGGGATCGGCGGCGCCGTAATAGACGCGCCGGATGCGGGCGAACGAGATTGCCGCCGCGCACATCGTGCAGGGCTCGAGCGTGACATAGAGGTCGCAGTCGACGAGCCGCTCGCTGCCGAGCGTCTCCGCCGCGCGGCGAATCGCCACCATCTCGGCATGCGCAGTCGGATCGCGATCGGCAAGCGTGCGATTGCCGGCCTGCGCGATCAAATCGCCATCGCACACGATCACGCAGCCGATCGGCACCTCGCCCGCATCCGCGGCCGCGTGCGCCTCGTCGAGGGCGAGATCCATGAAGGTATGCGTCGGCATGTCGTCCGAGCCATCGGTTTCGCTATCAGCAATCAGAAAAGTGCCGAGTCAGACCACTGACTGCTGATTACTGATCCCTGATCTGCTATCACGCCGCGACCTGAGCAGCGAGCCCAACGATGAGGCATGTGGGCGCCCAAAACGGTCGTCCGGCGTCCAGCGAGCGCATCGCCAAGGCGATCGCACGAGCGGGACTGTGTTCGCGCCGGGAAGCCGAAGCGTGGATCGCCGCCGGGCGGGTCGCGGTCAACGGCGAGGTTATCGCCTCGCCCGCGCGCAATGTGACGGCCGACGACCGCATCGCGGTCGACGGCAAGGCGCTGCCCGTGCGCGCGCGCACGCGGCTCTTCCTCTACCACAAGCCGCGCGGCCTGTTGACCACGCACGCCGATCCCGGCGGCCGTCCGACGATCTTCACCGCCTTGCCCGTGGGGCTGCCCCGCCTCATCAGCGTCGGCCGCCTCGACCTCAACACCGAGGGCCTGTTGCTGCTGACCAACGACGGCTCGCTTGCGCGCACGCTCGAGCTGCCGGCGACCGGTTGGCTGCGCCGTTATCGCGTGCGTGCCCACGGTCGCGTCGGGCAGAGTGAGCTCGAGGCGCTACGCGCCGGCATCACCGTCGACGGCATCCGTTATGGTCCGATCGAAGCCACGCTCGATCGCGCCCAGGGCAGCAACGTTTGGCTCACCTTTGCGATCCGGGAGGGCAAGAATCGCGAGGTGAAGAACGTGCTCGGGCACCTCGGCCTCAAGGTCAGCCGCCTGATCCGCGTGTCGTTTGGCCCGTTTGAGCTCGCCGACCTCGCGCCAGGAGAGATCGCGGAGGTCAAGACGCGAACCCTGCGCGAGCAGCTCGGCGAACGCGTCATCGCCTTGGCGGGGGCGGATTTCTCCGCGCCGATGGGGCCGCAGGAGGCGCCGGCCGCGCCGGTTCGCCCGCCCGCCCGCGGCCATCCGAAACGCGAGCGCCGCCGCCGGCCCGCGCGCAACGAGCGGCGCTGATGCGCATCGTCGGCGGACGCTTGCGCGGCCGCGCGCTCGCCGCGCCGACGTCGCAGGCGATCAGGCCGACCGCCGACCGGCTGCGCGAGGCGCTGTTCAACATCCTCGTCCACGCCCATGGCGATCCGGTCACTGGCGCGCGGGTGCTCGATCTCTTCGCCGGCACCGGCGCGCTTGGGCTTGAGGCGCTCTCGCGCGGCGCCGCCTTTGCGCTGTTCATCGACGACGCTGCCGCGGCGCGCGCCCTGCTGCGCGAGAATGTCGCAGCGCTGGGCTTGGGCGGCGTCACCCGCATTTTCCGGCGCGATGCGCGCAAGCTCGGCATGGCGCATCCGGTCGAGCCGTTCTCGCTCGCCTTTCTCGATCCGCCCTACGGGCGCGGCCTGGCCGCAGCGGCGCTGGCCTCGGCCCGCGCCGGCGGCTGGCTCATGCCTGAGGCGCTGATCGTCGTCGAGGAAGCGGTAAGCGCCGGCTTCGCCCCGCCCGCGGGATTCGACGAGCTCGAGCGGCGTCGCTACGACGACACCGCCCTCATCGTACTTCGCCACCGCGGTTGAGGCGCGCGGGTCACTCTTCGCTCGCGCCGCTCGCCTTGATGGGGCCGGCCCAGCGCGCGATCTCGCTGACGACGAATTTCGCCAAGTACTGTGGCGTCCTGCGCTCGGGCGCCGGGGTGGTCACGCCGATGCTCTTCAACCGCTCGCGCACGGCCGGCGTTTCCACCGCCTCGTTGGTGGCCTTGGCGAGGCGCTGCACGATCTCGTCCGGCGTTCCCTTGGGGAAGGAGAGTGAGCCCCAGCTGCCGCAGTCGAGACCGGCAAGGCCCAGCTCCTGCGCGCTGGGGAGCTGTTCGAGACCGGGCGCGCGCTCGAGTCCGAGCGTGGCGATCGCCTTGACCGTGCCGCCTTGAATCTGCGGCAGCGCGGTCGAAATCTGCTCGGCGACGAAGTCGATGCGTCCGCCCATCAGATCCTGCATCGCCGGCGCCGAGCCGCGATAGGGCACGTGCGTGATCTTGGTGCCCATGGCGGCGTCGAGCAGGACGGCGCATACGTGCATGCCCGAGCCGGCCCCGGCCGAGCCGTATTGCATCTTTCCCTGGTTGGCCTTGGCGTAAGCGACGAATTCCGAAAGCGTCGCGACCGGAAGATCCTTGCGCGTGATCAGCACCCGCGCCGAGTCGGAGAACAGCGCGACGTGCTCGAAGTCGGTGACCGCGTTGTAGAGCGGCTTCTTGTAGAGGGTCTGGTTGATGGCGAGCACGGCGCTCCCGGAGAGGAGCACGGTGTAGCCGTCGGGCGGCGCCTTGGCGACGCGGCTCGAGCCGGTCATGCCGCCGGCGCCGGCGACGTTCTCGACCACCACCTGCTGGCCGAAAATTTCGCTCAACCGCGCCGCGAGGATGCGTCCGAGCGTATCGACCGGGCCGCCGGCGGCGTAGGGCACGACCATGGTTACCGCGCGGGTCGGCCAATCCTGCGCGCTCGCCGTGACGAGCGGCGCCAACAGGACCGCGATCGCGGCGGCTGCCTTCGCCCTCAGCATGCTTTTCCTCCCGCGAGTTCGCGACGCTTTGCGTGTCGCTTGCGAATGCTTGTGTTTGCGCGTGATTGTGTTTCCGAACAGCGACGATTTCAATCCGCGCTGATGCCCGCGGCGCGAATCGGTTTCGCCTAACGCTCGATCTCGGTCGGCAGATATTTGGCGAGATATTCGGGCGCGCGGCGCTCGGGCGGGACGATTTCGAGGCCCTGAGCGAGGAGCCATTGGACAAATCACCTATGCGGCGTGGCCGATCGCTTGGCGTTGGTGAAAATGGTATTGCTGAGCTCTTGTGACGCAGATCGAGAACGAACGCGGGCGAGGGGCATGACGAATGACCCCCACGGCCCGTGCGGCTGAAGGGTGGAAACGATGGAGGTGGGATTTCTCGGCACCGGCCGGATGGGCAAGGTCATGGCGGCGAACCTGCTGAAGGCAGGGCACCGGGTGCGTGCATGGGACAAGTCACCCGAACCGTTGCACGAGCTCAAACGGGCCGGCGCCGACATTGCCACGACCGCGGCCGATGCTTTTCGGGGCGATGCGGTCATTTCGATGCTGCCGAATGACCAAGCCCTGCGCGAGGTCTTTATCGAAGGCGATCTGCTTAAACATGGTCACGCGTCGACCGTCTCGGTCAACATGGGGACCGTTTCGCTTGATTGCGTCGACGCCTTGGTCGCCGCGCATGACGCCCGCAACATTGCCTATGTCGCGGCGACGGTGTTCGGACGGCCCGACGTGGCCGCGGCCGCCAAGCTCAGCATCATGGCGGCCGGAGACTCGGCAGCGATCGACCGTGTGCAACCGCTATTCGATGCCATGGGCCAAAAGACCTATCGCGTCGGCTCCGAGCCACGGCACGCCAACATCGCCAAGATCGCCGGAAATCTCATGGTTGCCTGTGCGATCGAGGCGACCGCGGAGGCGGCCGCGCTGCTGCGCAAATATCGAATGTCCGCGCCCGACGTGCTCGATGTCATCATCACCTCGCTATTTAACGTGCCGGTCTATCAAGGCTATGGCCGCGCGATCGGCCATCGGCAATATATGCCGCCAGGCTTCGATCTCGTGCTGGGCATGAAGGACGTAGGCCTTGCGCTAAAGGCGGGCGAGCAAGCGAACGTGCCGCTGCCCTTCGCCAGCGTGCTGCGCGACGCGTTCATCGATGCCATCGCCAACGGCGATGCCGACAAGGACTGGTCAGCGATTGCGCGCGTCGCAGCGCGCAAAGCCGGTCTGGAAGACTGAAATAAAGCCGGTCTGGAAGACCGACATAATGGCAAAAGAACTCAAGGCGTACACCGACTCCCAGGGAGCAAAACCGATGGGTTCCAGGACCATGTTTCGACGCTCGTTCATAGCGGCCGCTCTGGCGTTACTGACGGGCATCATGTTCGCTGCGAGCGCGGCAATAGCAGCCGAGCCGATCAAGATCGGGTTTTCCATGCCCTTGACCGGCGGTCTCGCCTCGAACGGCAAGGCGATTCTCGCCGCGTATCAGATGTGGGAAGAGGACATCAACGCCAAGGGAGGCCTTCTCGGCCGGCCGGTGAAGCTCATCTACTACGACGATCAGAGCAATCCTTCGCTCGTGCCCGCCATCTACGCAAAACTGTTCGACATCGACAAGATCGATCTGGTCTTTACCAGCTACGGCACCAACTTGTCGGTGCCGTCGATGCCGGTCGTGATCCCGCGCAATTATGTCCTGCTGGGACTGTTCGCGCTCGCCGTGAACAGCGAGTTCAACTATCCGTATTATTTTTCCATGTTCCCGGCGGGGCCGGATGCCGTGCGCGAATTCTCGCGTGGCTATTTTGAAATCGCCAAGGAACAAAAGCTGCAGACGGTTGCCATCGCCGGCGCCGATTCGGATTTCGCCAAGAAAGCGGCAGACGGCGCACGCGAGAACGCCACCAAGATGGGGTTCAAGATTGTTTATGATCGGAGCTATCCGCCGAATACTGTTGATTTCGCGCCGATCGTCCGCGGCATCCAGGCGAGCGATCCGGATTTCGTCTATATCGCGTCCTACCCGACCGAAACCGTTGGCATCGCGCGGGCGGCAAATGAGATCGGCCTGAAAACCAAACTGTTTGGCGGCGGCATGGTCGGGTTGCAATACGCATCCATCAAGAGCCAGCTCGGCGAATTGCTCAATCGGATCGTCGACTATGACTTCTACGTTCCGGAGCCCACGGTGCCGTTCAAAGGGATCGAAGGCTTTCTTGCCCGATATCAAGCAAAGGCCCCGTCAATCGGCGCAGATCTGCTCGGCTATTTCATTCCACCCTTTGCCTACGCGAATGGCCAGGTGGTGGAGCAGGCGGTGGCGGCGGTTGGCAGCCTCGACCAGAGAAAGCTCGGCGATTACCTCAAAGCGCACAGCTTCGATACCATCGTCGGCAAGATCGAATATGCGCCAAACGGTGAATGGAAGAACCCGCGCGTGCTCTGGGTGCAGTATCAGAATGTCAAGGGCAGCGGCCTTGATCAGTTCAAGAAGGCCGGGACGCAGGTGATCATTTATCCCAAGGAGCTGGCCTCTGGAGAGTTGCAGTCTCCCTATTCGGTAGGGCGCTGACGGATGAACCTGGCGGATGCTCGCCCGACAAATCAAAGGGCAGATCAGGAGGAGTGTGCTCCGCGTGTCATCCCAAGGGGATCGAGAATAATTCAGGTCTGCCCCAAGGACCTCGCCTCGGCCCTATGGCAGGTCGCCCCTATGGCAGGTCGAGCGTGCAGCAAACAGACCGTCGATCGATGACCTTCGCTGGGAGGACACCGTGGCCACTGCGGAGTGCATTTTCTGCAAGATCGTTGTCGGAACCGAGGAGTGTCATGAGCTCTATCGGGATGAGACGACTCTGGCCTTCATGGATATCCATCCTGCCAATGAAGGGCATTGCCTGGTGATCCCGCGCGCCCATTTTGCAACCGTGTTCGAGATGCCGCCGCA
>JAFAHL010000730.1 GCA_019237215.1 Hyphomicrobiales bacterium
ACCGAACGCTGAGCTCGGCGCCCACGCACATCCTCGATTCTCAGCCGTGGACCAAAACAGCAAGCTCGGTAAAATGCCGCCGTTCGGCACTACAAGCGGGGCACATCCCGACAAACCGAAGGAGAGACCTGATGCGCAAAGTCACGCTCACCCTTGCGATCGCACTGCTGTTCGCAGGATCGGCGGTCCTCACCGCCGACGCGCAAACCTCGCGCGGGGCCAATAACATCGCCGGTGCTGCGCAGAACTTCACGCCGATCGAACCGGCGGCTTGCCGCGGATGGGGACCTTATTGCCGGCCTGGATTCGTCCGCGTGTGTGGTCGGTTTCGTTGCTGGTGTCGTCCCTGCTGGTAAATAGAGGTGCGAACGGCGGGGCCGTTGCCTTGGCGGCCCCGCCATTGCGCGATTGATACGTTTGACGTGACCCGGCATTCATCGGACCTGGGTCACCTCGGAGGGCCCGCCATGGTCGCCGAATTCAGAGGACCTTCGCCGCATGACCTGGGAACGGCGGAACTGGCGACGGCCCGATTCGTGGAGGAGAGCGTGGAAGTGAGCTTGCATCTCCTCGACGACTGGCACCGGCCCATGGGTCCAATCATTCAAGTGCGGATGACGCCCGAAGTGGCGCGCGCGCTGGCAGAGCGCCTCACGGCCGCGGCCGAAGCCCAAACGTAAAATTTTTGCTTGAATTTTTACTTGCACCGCCGTCGCCGCCGCCAAAGGCGGTCGAAGCCAGCTCTACCCGGGTTGCCGCTTACATTTTCCCGTTATCTAAGGCAGATACAATTTGGTGATCGTTTCCAGGGCGGTGGCGGTGCGTACCCTGATACTCGATCTGACGATGGCTCTGACCATCGGGTTTGCGCTCGGATACGGCGTGCGCGAGTGGATTTCCCGCCGACGGCGCCAGGCGGAGCGGCGCCGACGGGGCCTCGATGGGGGCTTCTGGCACACGTAGCGTGTCCCGACGTGCAGCCGCAGGCGGGGAGCCCTGCGGGCAAGGGCGGCTGATCGCGCGGCGGGCTCGTCGCTTGCGCCGGCAATCGCGCCAGCAGCCCTTTGCAGGCCCCGGGATGGTGTCCTAACCTCCTCAACGGCTTATCCTGCCGGATCGCGAGGGAGCGTACCGCCCATGCCAGTTCGTCTGTTGATGATGCCCGTGCTGTTGGCGCTCTTGGCGCTTTCGGCTTGCGAGGACAAGCAAGTCGCCGGCCCCCAAGGCGAGAAGGGCGATCAAGGGCCGCCCGGGCCTGCCGGGCCTGCCGGGCCGGTGGGACCAAACGGAACGGTTATTCGTTTCGTCGATGGTGAATGCCGCCAGGCGTGCACGGTCGCATGCGAGGCGAACGAACGAATCCTCAGCACTCACGCCATCAATCCCGGGGGCACCTTCGTCTTCGAGGACGAGAGCCGGGCGACGTTTCGGCCGCAGCGACAGGGCGTCGCCGTCAAAGTCGTGGTGGTTTGCGCTCCCAAATAACCAAGCAAGTAAGCAAGCCCGCAAGTGAGCAACGAGGTCGACCGGCCGCGCATCGCTTACCGCATCGACCTCGGGCCGGGCGGGAAGATGCGCCCTTGCGGCGTCCTATTTTCGGCCACAACGGCGCCTAGCATCGGCCGCCGTGAGGGGTGCGATCCGTTCTGGGGGACTTAAATGAGAACCGTCGTCATAGCTCTAGCGAGCATCATGGCGCTAGCGAGCATCGCGCTATCGAGCGCGCCGGCTTGCGCTCAAATGCGCGGGAAGGGCGGCGCGAAGAATCCCGAATCGGAGCAGCAGGCCGCCGAGCAGAAACGCAAGGCCGCCGAGGCGGAGAAGGCGTACAAGGCCGCGCTCGACAAGATACCGGACAAGAAAAAATCCGACCCGTGGGGAAGCGTGCGTTAGGAGCCGGTTTCGGCGACCCGCGCCGCGCAAGATGCCCGCATCCGACGCACGACCGCGACGATCTCTTCGCGGCTGCAGGCAATCGCGCCATGCGCGAGCGCGCGCCGCCGCTCGTAGGCGGTGAGGTCGTAGTGGGGGACCGACGTACGCGGCGGCCCCTGATACGACGT
>JAFAHL010000747.1 GCA_019237215.1 Hyphomicrobiales bacterium
TCCCGATGCGGACCGGCGGCGGTTGCCGAACGGTCGATCGCGAGATCTCCCGGTTCCCGCGCAAAGAGCGTCTGCACATGCCAGGTTCTTCGACCACGCCGGGTCGACCAGGCGCTCGCGATGGCGCGCCTGTTCGTGTTGCCTTCCACACTCGAAACAGCGTCGGCACCCGGGGATTGGCTTTCGCGGCTCAATGGCTGGCCTATGCTCTCCCCTACCGACGCTTCGTCGCCGTCCTCGCGGACGCCAACGCACGGCTCGGGGTCGATGTAGATCGCTACTCCTTCATCGTAGTGGACTTGCACCACCTACTCCTTGCCGGTCTCCCGGCGCACTTCGAATCCTAGTCCCCCAGCCAGTCAATTTGGTCTTCATTGGCGCCTGCCTGACTCTGAAAAAATTATCTCGACATTCCGGCGTGTGCGCGAGATACGGCGCGGTCCGTCTTGTGGCGGTTAGGTGGGCGGACCGGTGCCGTCACCTCATCGCAGTGAGCTACGTAGAAGCGAAGCCTGTCCAAAGCGCGGCAAAAAGCAGCCACATCGGGCGGCGGACCGCCCAACAGGCCTATTCTCCCTGCGCTCGGCTGAACTCATCCAGCGCCTCTTGGTGCAAGACGCGAATTTGAGCCAGGTATCCTTGCGCTTCTGCAATGTAGTGTCCTACGACACCCAGCTCTTCCCGGACTGCAATCTCGCGCGCATGATGCAGCGAGGCTTCAAGGCCCTCGATGCGAAACGCAGAACAAGCGGCAAAGGCATTTCGCTTCTGTACGTCGTTGCTGGTTGACATGGCTCTATCCTCAAGTTGGCCGGAACCTAGCGTCGAGCGGGGCGTCAATCTTTTTGTTTTGACCTCCAGATCAACACGGCCTCGGCAGATCGCTGACGTGACCTATCTTGGGCTGCTGGAATAATTCTCCAGAGTTGCCTTGAGGTCCTTGGGCTAGATCTGAATTGTTCTGAATCGGGCTGAATACCTTCGAACGGGCGGATAGAGCTGCCGCTCGGGGCCCGTGGTCCCGGCAAATGCCGGCACGGGTTGGCTTTTTGACCTAACTCGGACATTGCCGGGCTCTAACGCACAGCGCTTCTGACATGTGATAGAAAACCTAAAACCCACGTGTGGCCCTCGGCTTGGCGAGTGCATGAGACGGCGCCAGTTCATATCGCTGCTCGGCGTCGCGGCAGCGTCCTACCCGTTCGCGGCCCGCGCGCAGCCGAGCGAGCGGATGCGGCGCGTCGGCGTGCTCATGTCAACGACTGCCGAGGATACGGAAGGACAGGCCCGCTTCGCCGCGTTCTTGCAGGGGCTGCGGCAATCGGGCTGGGCTGTCCCCGGTAACCTGCAGATCGACACGCGCTGGGGTTCTGGCGATGCCGACCGTATTCGCAAATACGCGGCGGAGCTCCTTGCGCTCGCGCCAGACGTCATCCTGGCCAGTGGCGGTGCGGTCGCGGGGCTGTTGCTGCAGGCGACCCGCACGGTGCCGATCGTGTTCACGCTGACGCCCGATCCGGTCGGCGCGGGCTTCGTCAAAAGTCTGGCGCACCCGGGCGGCAACGCCACCGGTTTCACTTCGATCGAATACGAGATGAGCGGGAAATGGCTGGAACTGATGCGAGAGATCGCGCCCGGCGTGACGCGAGTGGCGGTCCTTCGCGATCCCACTGTACCCGCGGGAATTGCGCAGTTCGCCGTACTCCAGTCCGCGGCCTCGTCGCTCGGGATAGAGTTGAGCGCGATCGGCGGGCGAGACGCGCCCGAGATCGAGGGCGCCGTCACGGAATTCGCGCGCTCTTCGAACGGCGGTCTGATCGTGCTGGGGAGCGCGGTAACGGTGCTTCATCGCGATCTGATCATCACGCTCGCGGCCCGGACCGCGCTGCCGGCGGTCTACCCCGGCAGCTACTTCGTCAGCGCCGGCGGCCTCATCTCCTACTCCGCCGACTCGACCGACCCGCACCGGCGCGCCGCCGGTTACGTTGATCGCATCCTCAGGGGTGATAAGCCAGCTAACCTTCCGGTGCAGAACCCGATCAAGTACGAGCTGGTGGTCAATCTCAAGACCGCAAAGTCGCTCGGCCTTAAAATTCCTGACAGGCTGCTCGCTATCGCCGACGAAGTGATCGAATAGATCGCTGCAACCCCTGCACGTCGTTTGCTGCGGTCGACAGTTCGGACGGGGCTGGAACAGGAGGCTATTGCGATGTTAAAAATTCCAATGCTTACCTGTAAAACTCCGTGATAATTTCCCCGTTAGCCAGCTGACCGCGTCGTCAGCCAATCATCTCGATGAGCGATTCGCATCACTACGGGAGGAAGTAATGAGATGTCTCGTCTTCGCCTTGGCGCTCCTCGCCGCGGCGGCAACGTCCGCGCGCGCACAGGACGCCATTCCCGATCTCAAGGGCACATGGTCGGGAAAGGGCAAGTCGATCGTATTCGGTACCAACCCCCATCATCCGGGTTCGCAAACCCCTGACGATCCGCCGCGCGTGCGCGACATCGAGGCGACTTACGTTGTGGATGGCCAAGAGGGCCGACTTGCCTGGGGTCGCTCGTCGTCCACAGTCGCCAATACCCAAGAGCCGTTCGCGTGGGCGATTGCGAGCGACAACAAGACGATCCTCGGCGCCGATAGGGACGGTTATTTTCGCATCACCCTCATTTCCCCGGATAGCATCGAAAAGTGCTACACCCACAACGGCACCAGCCCGAACCATTCGATCGTCGCCACCTGCCACGTGATGAATCGCGTGAGGCGATAGGATTTGTCGCGCCTGCCGAGAGCGGAGCGTGCGCCCGGGCTGCGACGGCCAGCGCCACAGCGTTGGGAACCGTATAGGAAGGCCCCGGCGAGGTTTTCACCGGGGCCTTAGCGCTCCCGTTGGCTCTTGGGGGGCAGTGGGGCCTTCGGGGAACGCCACAAGGTTATCGCTCGGCGAGCGGTTTGGTTCCCGCCGATGTAAATCGAGCGTTCGCAAGCCGCCGGCAAGTGCAAAGCGCGGCGAGCGGCTTTGCGCCCATTCGCCGCGCCGAGACGGCGGCTTGACCCGCAACGATCGCCCGAAAGATAATCCGCTGCGGTCGCGCAGGTACGCCGCCCGCGCCATTGCGGAGTTCGCGCTTCTGCTCAATCGGCCTCGGCCATGGAGGGCCCGCGATGACGCGCGCAATGGAGCTCGAGCTTCTCGACAGTAAAAAGAAAATGGTCAGCGGGACCTACCTCCGCAACGCGTGGTATGTCGCCGCCTGGTCCGATAATCTCGCCGACGGTCAATTGCTCAGCCGCACGATTCTGAAAGAGCCGATCGTCCTTTTCCGAAAATCAGACGGAGATGTCGGCGCGCTGCAAGATCGCTGTCCGCACCGATTCGCACCTCTGCACATGGGCAAGATCGTCGGCGGCGATCGCGTTCAGTGTCCGTATCATGGGTTGGAATTCGACTCGTCCGGCGCCTGCGTCTTGAACCCGCATGGAACGAAAAATATTCCTCCCCGCGCCCGCGTGCGCAGCTATCCGGTGACGGAGAAGCACAAGGCGATCTGGATTTGGATGGGTGACCAGCCGCCCGACCTGGCAAAGGTGCCGGACTTCAGCGTCCTCGATAACGTCCCCGAGATGCATGCAACCAAGCGCGACCGAATCACCATTCGCGCCAACTACGAGCTCATCATCGATAATCTGCTCGACTTGAGCCATACCTCTTATCTGCACGACGGAATTCTCGGCAATTCGGATACGGTCGAGTCCGAAATCACCGTCGAGCAGGACGGCGACGATGTCATCGTCGGCCGTTACGCCCGCAATGCGACGGCACCGGGGCTATTCGCCATTCTGATGCCGTCGACGCCGGAACGCGTCGACAAGTTCACCCGCATGCGGTGGATGGCACCCAGCAATTTACGTCTGTTGACGGGAATTTGCGGGCCCGGGGCGGTTCCGGAGAGCGGGACCGGTTATCATGCGATCCATATGCTCACTCCCGAGAGCGACAAGACCACGCATTATTTTTTTACCGCGGTGCGGTTCAATGTTTTGACCGCGGATGATCGGTTGAACGCGCAGATCCAGGACAAGATATCGACAACCCGCCGATTCGCATTCGAGGAGCAAGACGCCCCGGTGATCGAGGCGCAACAAGAGATGATCGATGCCGCGGCGACGGCGGTTGATCCGATCATTCTCGCCATCGACGTGGGGCCGGTGCGCTATAAGCAAATCCTGCAAAAATTGATTCA
>JAFAHL010000170.1 GCA_019237215.1 Hyphomicrobiales bacterium
CCGTCGGTTACCATGATCGTCTTGAAATTGAGCATCATGGCGTCACGCGCCGTCGACTCGCAGCACACGTTGGTCACCGTGCCGGTGATAAGAATAGTGTCGATGCCGCGTCCGCGCAGGACTTCGGCCAAGTTCGACGAGCCCTGAATAAAGGCGCTGAAGCGGTTCTTCTCGACGATTACGTCCTCGGCGCGCACGTCGAGATCGGCCCAGAGCTGATGTCCTTTGCTGTCCGCCGTGAGCGCTTCGATGCGCTTGGCGCTCTGTTGCGGCGTCACCATTTCGAAATAGGTCGACCAGCTTTGCAGCGCATCGTCCTTGAAGGTGGTTTTGATCCAGACCACCGTTCCGCCGGTCTCGCGCACCGCCTGAGCGAGACGGTTGATATTGGGCACGATCCTTTCCGCCATCGGACAGAGCGCGTGCGCAACGCCCGGCAGCATGAAGGCGTTCTGCATGTCGACGACGACCAGGGCGGTCTTGGCCGGATCGAGATCCTCGTAGACATGCTCGCGGCCGCGGCGTTCGACGACGCGATCGACAACCGATTGCGGGATGGACAGCGTATGCATCGAAGCCTCCGCTCGTAGGATAGGGACAAGATTATCATGCCGGACGCGGCGCGGGGCAACCGTGCCGCCGGCCGACAAAAGCGTCCGCGATGAAGGCATGGGCAAGCGCATAGCCGTGGCGGGTGGCAGGCTCGTCGTATACAGCCACGGCAGCCGTATTGGCCTGCGGGTCGGTGAAGGCATGGCACACGTCGCTGAATGTGAGCAGCGCCCAGCAGGCTCCGGCCTCCGTCATCTCGGCCTCGAAGGCGTCGCGCTCGGCCTTCGGCGCGACCGGATCAGCGGCGCCGTGCACGGCGAGGACCGCGGCTTTGATGTCGCCGCGCTTGGCGGGCTGCGGCGTCGCTAGCGTCCCGTGCATGGATACGACCGCCTGCACATCTGCGCCGGTGCGGGCGAGATCGAGGACGTTGAGCCCGCCGAAGCAGAAGCCGATCGCAGCCCGCCGGCTGATATCGCCGATGGCACGCCGGTCGGCTTCCCGCGTCAGCGTGTCGAGGGCGGCGGCGATGCGCCGGCGCATTCCTGCCCCGTCGGACATGAACGGCCGCAGAAACTCCATCGGGTTTTCCGTCCCGACCGGTCCATTACCTTCGCCGAACATGTCGGCGACGAAGACGACATAACCCTCGCCCGCGAGCATCTGACCCGTTTCGATGGCCGGCTTGATGACCCCCCTCCAATTGGGCGCCATCAACAAAAGCGGACGCGGCGCTTTGACCCCTTCGTCCCAAATCAGAGCGCCGCGACAACTCATGCCGGCTACCGAGTAGAAGATGCTCTCGACGGCCATCGGTTGTTCCTCCGTGTGCTATCCACCGCGACTCAGAAGCTTTATCTGGTCGTCCCCGCGAGGGGCACCCCGCGACGCTCGCGTCGCGGGGACCCCGTTGCGGGGGCCCATAACCACCGCCTCTGGAATATGGGTCCCTAGTATAAGCGCGTTTACGCGCGTCTTCCGACGCGCTATGCGCGGGGACGACGGCCGGCAATACGTTTCCAATCCTCTTCCTCACCGTGCAGTCGCTGGGCGCAGGAACGCGAAGTCGCAGCCGTCGTCGGCGCCGAGAATTTCCTGCGCATAGAGCTTGGCATAACCGCGCCCCGGCTTCATCTGCGTGGGCTTGATCGCCGCGGCGCGGGCTTTCAATTCGACCTCGTCGACCAGGAGATCGATACGACGTTCCTTTACCGAAAGGCGGATGCGGTCGCCGCTGCGCGCGAGGCCGAGGGGGCCGCCGGACGCCGAATCCGGGGTCACATGCAGCACTATGGTCCCGAACGCGGTGCCGCTCATCCGTGCGTCCGAGACTCGGATCATATCCTTGACCCCCCTTTGGGCGAGTTTTTTCGGGATCGGGAGGTAACCGGCCTCGGGCATGCATTCGCTCGCATGGGGGCCGGCATTCTGTAGCACCAGCACGTCCTGCGGAGTGACCTCGAGCGCCGGGTCGTCGATGCGCGCGGCAAGGTCGGCTAGCGAGGAGAAAACCACTGCCTTGCCCGTGTGTTCGAACAGTTTTGCATCGGCTGCCGAGCGCTTGAGAATGGCGCCCTTGGGAGCGAGGTTTCCAAACAAGGCAACGAGCCCCCCTTGCGGTTCGAAAGGCTTGTCGCGGCTGGCAATAATCGAGCGGTCGACGTAACAGGCGGCATCGGAGGCAAGGCGCTCGCCCAGCGTCTCGCCGGTCACCGTCATGCAATCGAGGTGGAGCAGCGGCTTGAGCTCGCGCAAAAGCGCGCCCATCCCGCCGGAGGCAAAAAAATCCTCCATATAGCCGTTGCCGACCGGCTTGAGATTGACCAGTACCGGCGTCGTGTCCGAGAGCTTATTGAGCTGTTCGAGCGGAACCTTCACACCGACCCGACCGGCGATCGCAGCGAGGTGGATCACCGCGTTGGTCGAGCCGCCGAGCGCAAGAAGGGCACGCAGCGCATTCTCGACCGACTTCGCGTTGACGATCTGGTCGGGCGCGCGGTTCGAGCCGATGAGTCTTGCGGCCGCTGCGCCGGTCGCCTCCGCTGCGCGCAGCCGGTCGGCGTGCACCGCCGGGATTGCGGCGGTGCCCGGCAGGACAAGACCGAGCGCCTCGGCGATACAGGCCATGGTGGAGGCCGTGCCCATCACCGCGCAGGTCCCAGCGGTGACTGCGAGCTGTCCTTCGACCTGCGATATTTCCTCCTCGGTGACGTCACCCGCGCGATAACGCGCCCAGAAACGACGACAATCGGTGCAGGCGCCGAGTCGCTCGCCGCGATGGCGGCCCGTCATCATCGGGCCAGCCACCAGCATGACCGCCGGCCGGCCGGCGGACACCGCTCCCATGAGCTGCGCCGGTACGGTCTTGTCGCAGCCGCCCATGAGCACGACCGCGTCCATCGGCTGTGCCCGGATCATTTCCTCCGTGTCGATCGACATCAGGTTGCGGTATTTGAGGCTCGTGGGGCTGAGAAAAACTTCGCCCAGCGAGATCGTGGGGAAGGCGACCGGCAGCGCGCCGGCCGCGAACACCCCGCGCTTGACCGCGTCCAGCAGTTCCGGGAAGTGGCGGTGGCAATTGTTGAAACCGGACGGCGTATAGGCGATGCCGACCACGGGCTTCGATAACATGGCACGCGAGTAGCCCATGGACTGCGCGAAGGAGCGGCGGAGATAGAGCGAGAAATCGCGGTCCCCGTAATTGGTGAGGCCGTGCTCCAGCCCGTGTGTGCGTTCGGTCACCCTTATACCCTCGCCAAAATCACCACATGCGGCTTGGCTCAGCGGCCAGCGCAGGCGCGGTGAAATGTTAGTTTAGTCAAAGCGCCGGCGCTACTTTTGATCGGAGCCCGAATTTGGTCCCCTAATGATCGCGAAGGCTCGCGATAAAATCGCCCGCGCGGGTTTTTTCCGCTTTTTTGCTTGCGGAGCCCAAGACCCGCGGCGTTGGGCCACGCTCATTATCGCCTCGACAAGAGCCCTGGAACGCCTCTAAAAAGGGCTTGAAACGTTCCAAAGCGGGGCTCTCCCAGCCGGGAGACGCGCAATCCATGAATTACGAGGCGTATTTTACAGATGCCCTTGCCCGGCTCAGGGACGAGCGCCGCTACCGGGTTTTTGCCGATCTCGAGCGGCTCGCCGGCCGCTTCCCGCACGCGATCTGGCATTCCCCGCAAGGGCCGCGCGACGTGATCGTGTGGTGCTCCAATGATTATCTCGGAATGGCCCAGCATCCCAAAGTGATCGGGGCGATGGTCGAAACCGCGACGCGCATGGGCACGGGTGCGGGCGGCACCCGTAACATCGCCGGCACCAATCACCCGCTGGTCCATCTCGAACGTGAACTTGCCGACCTTCATCGTAAGGAGGCGGCCCTCGTCTTCACCTCTGGCTACGTGTCCAACGAAACCGGCATCTCCACCATTGCCAAGCTGCTGTCGAATTGTCTGATCTTGTCGGACGCATCGAACCACAATTCCATGATCGAGGGCGTGCGGCAGTCGAAGTGCGAGAAACAAATCTTCCGCCACAACGACATGGCGCATCTGGAGGAGTTGTTGCGAGCGGCCGATCCAAACCGGCCGAAGCTGATCGTATTCGAGACGCTCTATTCCATGGACGGCGATGTGGCGCCGATCAACCGCATCTGTGATCTCGCCGAGCAGTACCGCGCCATGACCTATGCCGACGAGGTACACGCGGTCGGCCTGTACGGCGCGCGCGGCGGCGGCCAAGCGGAGCACCAGGGCGCGATGGCCCGTATCGACGTGATCGAGGGCACGCTCGCCAAGGCATTCGGCTGTCTCGGAGGCTACATCGCGGCGAGCGCGGTGCTCTGTGACGCGGTACGCAGCTACGCACCCGGCTTCATCTTCACCACCGCGCTTCCGCCCGCGATCTGCGCCGCCGCAACAGCCGCGATCCGGCACCTGAAGACCTCGAGCTTCGAGCGCGAACGCCATCAAGAGCGCGCTGCGCGCGTCAAGGCGGTGCTCAACGCCGCCGGCTTGCCGGTCATGCCGAACAATACGCACATCGTGCCCGTATTCGTGGGCGAGCCCGAGAAATGCAAGACGGCCACCGACCTTCTGCTTGCGGACCACGGCATCTACATTCAGCCGATCAACTATCCGACCGTGCCAAGGGGGACGGAGCGTCTTCGCATCACCCCCACGCCTTACCACCAGGATGCGCTAATTGATGCGCTGGCCGAGGCGCTGCTCGATGTCTGGGAGCGGCTCGACCTTCCCCTTGGGAAGCGCGCGGTGGCGGCGGAGTGATATCAAGCGCTGCCGAATTCGACGCGCATACCCGGCGAACTCCCGCTCATAAGCGTCGAGCGCGTGTAGGCACCTTCGGGTTACGCGGGCGCCGACTGATGGTAGAGCGACCCGTTCATGCGCGACGTCACGCCCTCATTGCGCAGCGTTTCTTCGTATTCCTTGCGCAGAAAGGGATCCTCCAGCCAATATGGAATGGCGGTACCGCCCTCGGTCACGTCGATCGCGCCCTCGTCGGTATCTTTCTCGCCCGGAACCCCCGCTTTGTCCTTGCGATGGTTGTTGGGACCGTACCAGCCGATGAGACGCAGCGGCTCTTTGCTAGTGCCGAAATGCGCATGGAACCAGTCGCCGCCATAGGGCGCGGCGGTGACGAGGCCGACCGGCTCATAATCCTGCCGGTAAACTTGATCGCTCTTGCCGTCCTTCCAGGGCGTCATCCCGATCGCCCGCGGCCAGGTATAGGTGTAGCCCTTGCCTTTGATGCAGACCAGCACCGCCGAGGACATGTGCGCATGGGCCTTAGAGTAACGGCCGGTAACGTGCTCACCGATAAATCCATAGAACACGTTGCCTGCCATATTCGGTTCCATCCGCTTGTATCCGGGAGAGCGGCGGTTATCGAGATAGAGCTCGGCATTGAAAACGTCGGGGATAAGATTGGTCTTGCGCATGGCGAGTCCGCGTAGCGGATCGGGCATAATGTCGTCCTTGGGCTTGAAATAGCTGTCGCTGCCGTCGTAGCGGGACGGAAAAGTGACGGGACAATTGAAAATCCAGTCGCTGTCACGGAACAGATTCATCACGTTAGGCGCCGTCGATGCTACCAGCATGAGGGCCGGACTCGAAGCTGCGTTCACGATGCGGTGCCAGGTGTTAAGCGGAACCGCGAACATGGAGCCGCGCTGCCACTCGAAGCTGTGCGCCTTCTTCTGATCGTCGGTCCAGATCTCGGTCGTGCCACGGCCTTCGACGACCACCATGATCTCCTCGTACATATGACGCTCGGGATTGAGCGCGCCCGCGCCGGGCACCTCGACCGCGTAGCAGCCCCAACGGCCCTCGGTGCCGTAGAGCTGAATGAAGGTTCCGTTGCCACCCATGCGGTTCCAACGCTTGAGCGGTAAGTCCTGGACCCGCCGCACTCCGATGCCGCGATAAATGGGAATCCCCTGCGCCTCCATGTAGTCGTCATACGGCGTGTTGGGCCGCTTCCAAGCGCCATATCCCGCGTTCTTCAGCCCTTCCGGCTCGTGCCAGTGGCTGCCATCGGTTGTATCGTGCATGTGGTTTCTCCGTCAGACGCGGCG
>JAFAHL010000186.1 GCA_019237215.1 Hyphomicrobiales bacterium
CCGACGTCGTGGTCAGGATCGACAAATCGAGCCAGCGGATGTCCGTGATCGTCAACGGCGAGCACCGCTATACGTGGGCGGTCTCCACCGGCATCTATGGCACGCCGAGCGGGACCTTCCGCCCGCAGTCGCTGGCGCGGTATCACCGCTCGACCCTCTACAACAATGCGCCGATGCCGTATTCGATCTTCTACGACGGCAATTTCGCCATCCACGGCACGACCCACGTCTCCCAGCTCGGGGGACCGGCCTCGCGCGGCTGCATCAGGCTGCATCCCTCCAACGCCGCCGTCCTCTTCTCCCTGGTGCAACAACAAGGCCTGGGCAACACCAGAATTTCGATCCATTAAACCGCATTCGCGTGGAATAGAATCAGCGCTCGATCGAAGCACCTCAACGCGGGGCCAAATCGGCTACGAGGTCGTGCACACCGCCGATGAGCCCCTCGAACATCGCAAAGTTCAGTCGATTGACCGCGACGAAAACGCCGACCCCGCGCGTCGGCGCCAGCACCACGTAGGTCATGAACCCGGCAATGCCCCCGGCCTTGGTCAAGATCGGCGGGCGATGTCCCCTGGCGAATGAAATGATCCAGCCGAGGCCGAGCGCGTCCATCTTCTCGCCGCCGACGCCGACCGCGGCCTTGAGGCCGTCGTGCCAGCGGTAGGGGACCTGGTCGACCATGCGCACCTCGGCGCCGGCGGCGTCGTTGACCGCAAGGTGCCAGCGCATCCACTTCGCCATGTCGTCGCCAGTGGTGAAGACGTTGCCGGAAGCGTCCATCGCCGCCGGCGTGTCCCACAGCGGCGCCTCCTTGCCGTCGAGGTCGATGCCGGTCATGGCCCGTGGCATCTGCGCGTCGGAGAGTTTCGTCGCGGTGTCGAGCATGCCGAGCGGCGCGGTGACGCGCTCGTGGAGCAGCGTGGCAAAGGGCTTGCCGCCGGCTCGCGCGAGTGCGTCGCCGAGGAGACCGAAGCCGAGATTGGAATACATCGCGCCCGCGCCCGGCGCATAGGGCAGCGATGCCCCCGCGAGCCAGCGCCAATAGGCCTCGGCTTCGAAGTGCTTGAACGGGTTTTCCCCCGGTTGCGGCTCCGGCACGCCCGGCAGTTCGCGCGGCAGGCCGGCGGTATAGCTCGCGACATCGAGGAGCGTGATCTGCCGGCCCGCGAACGCCGGCACCTTCGCGTCGGGCGGGGCATATTTGGCGAGCGGATCGGTAAGCTTGAGCGTTCCATCCACCGCCATGGTCGCGAGCACCTGACCCGCCATGACCTTGGCGATCGAGCCCATGCGCACAATGGAACGGCCGTCGGGCTCGACCTTGCTGCCCGGGCGCGTCTCGCCGTATCCGAGCACGACGGACTCCTCGCCGCGCACCACCGCCAGCACCAGGCCGGGTGCGCCGGAGCTGAGCCACATCACCGCGCCCGCCATGGCGGCGGCGTCTTTGAGAACGATATCGGCGGCTCGCGCAGGATTTGCCGAGGCGCCGGCAGCGAGCATCGCGAAGATCACGGCCGGGCGGTATCTGGTCGATCTCGAGGTCATGGGCACTCGCCAGTTGGGGGGAAATTTGTCGCAGGATAGCATGGATGAGGCGGAGATCGTTCTCGCCGCCGCGCGAGCTTAGCATCGAACCTTTGCCGAGGGTTGACATGAATGGCCACAAACACTGCGCATGCCGGCGCGCAATCGTTGCTCCAAGCCGACGTGTCTTTCTCGCCGGGCTCGCCGCCGGCGCGATCTCGCCCGCGCTCGCGCATGCGCAAGCCGGCGGCCCGGCCTCCAGCGAGGACGTGCGATTCATGCGCATGGCGCTCGAGGAGGCCCGCCGAGGCGATTTTCCCTTCGGGACGGTGATCGTGCGCGACGGCTCGGTCATTGCGCGCGGGCGCAATTTGGGCCGAACGACCGATGACCCGACAGCGCACGGCGAGATGGTGGCGATCCGGCGCTGTCTTGCCGATCACGGCAGCGCGGCGCTGCGCGGCAGCACGCTCTATACCTCGGCGAACCGTGCGCGATGTGCATGGGCGCCATCCTCTGGTGCCATCTGGGGCGGCTCGTTTTTGCGGCGTCGATCGCGCAGCTCGCCACCAAGATCGACCAGATCATGCTTTCGAGCGCCGACATCGCCGCAAAGGCGCCCTTTGCCCCGATCTCGATCACCGGCGGGGTGCTGGCGGACGAGGCCGTGGCGCTGTTCGTGAAGTGATCCGCAGCCGACATGACGCTGCGCCGTTGGAGATATCGATGATCGCCCTTCGTGCAGCGAAGGTGGCAACGGTCGCGGCCATCGCCCTGGTCGCCAGCCTCGTCACCTTCGGAAACCTGACAGACTACAACACCAACTTCGTTTTCGTCGAGCACGTCCTCTCGATGGATACGATCTATGCGTTTTCCAAGATCAAGTATCGGGCGATCACCGATCCTGCGCTTCATCAAGCGGCTTACGCGCTCATCATCGCGACCGAGGCGGCGACGGCAGTGCTGTGCTGGACCGGCGCGCTCGCGCTCGCGCGCCGGCTCTGCGCCGACGCGGCGGCGTTCAATCGGGCCAAGACCTTGGCCGTCGTCGGCCTGACCCTCGGCTTCCTGCTGTGGCACGTGGGATTCATGTCGATCGGCGGCGAATGGTTCGGGATGTGGCAGTCGCAGCAGTGGAACGGCGTACCCAG
>JAFAHL010000021.1 GCA_019237215.1 Hyphomicrobiales bacterium
ACCGAGAGCGCCAACACCAAAGCGTGGAGCGCGTACATGTTCAGCAGCGCATAGAGCCGATCCTGATAGAGTTCGAGGAAGCTCACCAGCACCAGCGTGCCTGCGAGCAGATGGGCGACGTCGAAGGTCAGGCCGCGCATCACAGGCTCCGTGAGACAAATAGTAGAAGCGTCGCGAGCAGGCCCAGCATCAGCGCGGCGCCCAGGAATTCCGGCACGCGGAACACGCGCATCTTGGCGATCGACGTCTCGAACAGCGCGAGCAGCAAGCCCGCGACGGTAAGCTTGGCGATATAGGCGACGAGCCCAATCGCGAGCAGCCCAAGTCCGGCGCCCGCCGGCACCAAGCCCCAGGGCGCGAACAGACAAGCGATCAGCGAAATGTAGAGCAGGAGCTTCAACGACGCGGAAAGCTCGATCAGCGCCAAGTGCCGGCCGGAATACTCGAGCACCATGGCTTCATGCACCATGGTCAATTCGAGGTGGGTCGCGGGATTGTCGACTGGAATACGCGCGTTCTCCGCGATTGCCACCATGATCAAGGCGAGCAGCGCAAGCCCCAGCGAGACCCGCAGCCCCACCTGCGACGACACTAGAAAACCCGCCATGGTCGAGAGCTGCGTCGAACCGGCAATCAGCGCGACCGTGAAGATGATCATGATCATCGCCGGTTCCGCCAGCGAGGCTATCATCACCTCTCGACTGGAGCCGATACCGCCGAAGCTGGTACCGACATCGAGCCCTGCCAGCGCCAGGAAGAAGCGGGCACTGCCGAGGAGCGCGACGATGGCAATGAGATCGGCGGACCAGGAGAACAGGAGGCCGGTGCGGAAGGTCGGCACCAGCGATGCCGCCACCCAAGTGGCGGCGAAAATGAGATAGGGAATGACCCGGAACAGCCACGAGGCATTGTCCGCGAGCACCACCTCCTTGCGCATCAGCCGCACAAGGTCGCGATAGGGCTGCACCAGCGGCGGTCCTCGCCGGAGCAAGAGGCGCGCCTTCACCTTGCGCGTGAAGCCGGTCAGCAACGGCGCCAGCAGCAACACCAGCAGCATCTGCGCGCCCTGCACGCCGAAATCGAAAATCACGGCCATATCGCAAGCACCAGCAACAGGAGCACGAGCGCGGCGAAGACCAGGCTGAGGAATTGTCGGATGGTCAGGAACTGCAGATGATTGAGCCTGTCGGCGGCAAAACGGATGCCGCCGGCGATCGGCGCATAGAGTGCGTCCCACACGAGATCGTGCAATTCCACCGTGAGCCGCGCCGGCCGCCCATCGCCCGGCGGCGGGATCTCGACATGCTCGCGGGCGTGAAACACGACGGTACCGAACACCCGGCGGATGGGCTGCGCGAAGCTCGACGCGGTGTACTGGGTCGCAGGATTTGCATCGGGATATCCGCAGTCCCACGCTGGCGCGCGGCGCAACTTGTCGGACGCCAGCCGATGGATCGCCCAGGCCGCGAGCGCGCCCGATAAGACCATGAACGCGAAGACCAAGAGACCGTTATAGGAGCTGCGGCTCTCCGCGATCGGCACGATCGAGAGCCAATCGACGCTTCCTTGCACCGGCATGCGGTCGCCCACCAGGCCCTGTACCACGGGCGCCAGCGCATCGATGAAGAAGCCGGGCAGGATGCCGGCAACAAGGCAGAGCGCGGCGAAGAAGAACATCGCCGCGAGCGAAAACCGGTCGGTTTCGCGGGCGCGCTCGGCTGCGGGCGTGCGGGCGCGACCGAGGAAGGTCACGCCGAATGCCTTGACGAAGCAGGCCGCGGCCAGCGCCGCCGAGAGCGCAAGCAGCGCCCCCACCGCCGGCACCAGGAGCTTGAGGCCCCAGGAGGGGAGCTGTGGGCTCAGCAAAATCGCCTGGAAGGTCAGCCATTCGGAGACGAAGCCGTTGAGCGGCGGCAGCGCGGAGATCGCCGCGCAGCCGACGAGAAAAGCGAAAGCCGTCTGCGGCATGCGATGGATGAGGCCCCCGAGGTGCTCCATGTCGCGCTCCCCGCTGCTGGTCAGCACCGCGCCGGCGCCGAAGAACAGCAGGCTCTTGAAGACCGAATGATTGAACACGTGCAGCAAGCCGGCCGTGAGCGCGAGCGCAGCCGCCCACGCCATGCCGTGCGCCTTGAAGGCGAGCGCAAGGCCGAGTCCGATGAAAATGATCCCGATGTTCTCAACCGTGTGGTAGGCGAGCAACCGCTTGAGGTCGTGTTGCATCAGTGCGTAAAGCACGCCCATCACCGCGGTGATCCCGCCGAGTCCCAGCACCACCATGCTCCACCACCAGGCAGGCGTGCCGATGAGGTCGAATACGATGCGCACGAAGCCGTAGACGGCGACCTTGGTCATGACCCCGCTCATCAGCGCCGAGACGTGGCTGGGCGCTGCCGGATGCGCGAGCGGCAACCACACGTGCAGCGGCACGAGGCCGGCTTTGGAGCCGGCGCCGATCAGCGCAAGGATCAAAATGGAGGCGGCGAGCGCCGCCGAGGGATGCGCTCCGCGGATGTCGGCAAAGGCATAACCGCCGTCGGCGCCCGCCAGCAAGCCGAAGGTGAGCAGCAGCGCGAGCGTGCCGAAGCTCGCCATGATCAAATAGACATATCCGGCACGGACGTTGTCGGCGACGCGATGATGCGCCATGACCAGCGCCCACGACGACAACGACATGAATTCCCACGACACCAGAAAGGTGAACGCGTCATCGGCGAGCACCACGATGCTCATGCCGGCGAGAAACGCCGGATAGAACGGCAGCACCCGGCGCGGGGCATCTTCGTGGCGGCCGTATCCGAGCGCGAACAGGCTGGCCGCGGCCGCGCCGAGGTTGACCACGGCAAGGAAAAAGGCCGCAAGCGCATCGAGACGGAAATGGGCGCCCAGCCACGGGAGTCCTAACGGAAGGGTGGCGGCCGAGGGAGCATGCGAGATGCCGAGCAGCGCAAGCAGCGCGATCGAGAACAGCGCCAGCGACGCGATCAGACAAACGCCGTAGACAATGAGCCGCGCGCGCGCGGCATCGGCGATCACGACGGCAAGCGCGGCCGTCGCGATGAGCACGGCGGCACATCCCAGTGCCAAGAGCACCATCAGCTATGCCCCCGTTCGGCGCACCGGCGCGCCAGCGCATGGACGATCGCAGCGCAATTGTGTGCCCTCACCGCTTCAGCCGCACACCGCGCCCACCGGCGTGACTGACCGCGCCTTCGCCGATCAGTTCGATGCCCGCGGCCGCAAGCGCGTCGACGAGCTTCATCAACGAATCGACATTTCCCCTGATGACCCCCTCGCTTGCTTCCATGCGCTGGATCGTGGGCAGCGAGAGACCCGAGCGCTGGGCGAGTTCGCGTTGATCGATCTCCAGCAACGCCCGCGCGGCCCGCATCTGAGGTCCATGGCTGCCGAAAATACAAGGCCCAACGGCATCCGCTGGCTCAAGGCCGCGCCGTGCAGTTGGCAGGCAACGGCCTAAGGCCGGAACAGCAGGCAGGCGTCGCCGTAGGAGTAGAACCGGTAGCCCGCGCCGATCGCGTGGGCATAGGCGCGTTTCATCACCTCGAGCCCGCAAAACGCTGCAACGAGCATGAACAGGGTCGAGCGCGGCAAGTGGAAATTGGTCATCATCACGTCGACCACGCGGAAGCGGTAGCCCGGAGTGATGAACAAGGCGGTTTCGCCTTCGAACGGGCGGATGACGCCATCATCGCCGCTGGCGCTTTCCACGAGCCGCAGCGAGGTCGAGCCCACCGCAACGATACGCCCACCCGCGCGCCGGACCCGGTTGAGGGCATCGGCGGTCTGCGCGGTAACGCTGCCCTGCTCCGCGTGCATGCGATGCGCGGCCGTGTCGGCAGCCTTGACCGGCAGGAACGTCCCTGCCCCCACGTGCAGCGTCACCTTGTGGAGCGTGATTCCCCGCGCCTCCAGACGTGACGTCAACGCATCGGTGAAGTGCAATCCCGCCGTAGGGGCCGCGACCGATCCCTCCATTTGCGCAAACATGGTTTGATAGTCGCTTCGATCGCGCTCGTCGGGGGCGCGTCGGATGTAGGGCGGCAGGGGCATGGCGCCGCGCTCGTCGACTGCCTGGTCGAGCACGGGTCCGTGAAAGGCGAAGGCGAGCGCGACCTCGCCGTCCTCGCCCTTGGCCTCGACGGTGGCGTCGAGCTGACCGAGGAAACAGACCTTGCCCTCGTCCCCGAAGCGCACCACGTCGCCCGCCGATAGCCGCTTGGCCGGTTTCACGAAGGCACGCCAGCGCGAGCCGTCGAGGCGCTGGTGCAGCGTGGCCTCGATGGCCGGTTCCGAGGCGCCGCGGCCGATGCGCCGGCCACGCAGCCTTGCTGCAATCACCTTGGTGTCGTTGACCACGAGCGCATCGCCGCGGTGCAGCAAGTCGGGAAGATCCGCGACTGCGCGGTCTTCCAGTTCCGGCGTACCGCCCGGACGCACGACCAGGAGCCGCGCCGCATCCCGCGGTGCAACAGGACGCAACGCAACGCGATCGGGCGGGAGCTCGAAATCGAACAGCGCGGTACGCATGCCTCCTTCATACAAGCGCGTGCCGGCCAGGTCATCGCCTGGCAAAGCAATAAGAATGGAACCAAAGCACGGCCTATGGGCGGCGACGATGGGTTTGGAAATGTGGTCGAGGCCGTAGCTTCATACCGATGGCGCAGCCTTCTTGTCGGCGCGAAAGACCACAACGTCTTCGCGCTTGGCTGGTTCCGCGCCGCAGCAAACTTTCAGACTTGTTCGACGCCTGCGAACGACGTGTTCGATGAATTCGACGAGTCCCACGCTCTTGTCGCGGTTGCGTCAAATGATTTTCACAGGCGTGGCGTATCGATCGACCCAACAAAACAAGACAGGAGAGGCCAATGGGTGCCGTCATGGTGAGATGTCCGGAGACCGGACGCGACATCCCCACCGGTCTCGTCACCGATCGCAAGAGCTTCGATGCCACGCCCGTCTTTTTCGCGCGCGTTTACTGCCCGATCTGCCGAAGC
>JAFAHL010000553.1 GCA_019237215.1 Hyphomicrobiales bacterium
CGGCTGGTAGAGCTGGATCATCATGGCGTTGATCATGACGAAGTCGCCGATGGTCTTCGTCCCGTCCTTGATCCCGAACGCGCACATCACCATCACGGCGGCGAGCCCGACCGTGAACACCGCGGCCTGTCCGGCGTTGAGCACCGCGAGCGACACATAGGCCTTGACGCTCGCCTCCTCGTAGCGCGCCATCGAACGGTCGTAGCGCCGCGCTTCGCGCTGCTCGGCGCCAAAATATTTCACCGTCTCGTAATTGAGCAGCGAATCGATCGCCTTGACGTTGGCGTCGGCGTCGCTGTCGTTCATGCGGCGGCGAATGTTGATGCGCCACTCGGTCGCCTGATACGTGAACGCCATGTAGAGCGCGATGACGGCAAGAATGACGACGACGTAGCGCCAGTCGAACTGGTAGAGCAGCACGAGGAGGATCAGCGCGAGCTCGATGATCGTCGGCACCAGCTGCATGATGACCATGCGCACGATCGTCTCGATAGCGTTGCGCCCGCGTTCGAGCACGCGCGTCAAACCGCCGGTCTTGCGCTCGAGATGAAAGCGCAGCGAGAGCTGGTGCATGTGCTCGAAGGTGCGGAAGGCGAGTCGCCGGACCGCGTTCATGGCGACCTGGGCGAAGATGCCGTCGCGCATCTGGGTGAGCACCGCCATCAGGATGCGCGTCCCGCCGTAGGCGATGGTCAGCACGATCGGGGCCGCGAGCGCCCAAACGAGCCACGCAGAGGGCGCAACCGGCGCGCTCCCCTCCCCGGTCAGCGCATCGGTTGCCCACTTGAAGGTGAAAGGCACGGCGATGGTGACGAGCTTGGCGGCGAGCAGGAGCAGCATCGCCACGGCGACGCGCAACTTGAGGTCGCGGCGGTCCGTCGGCCAGATATAGGGCCACAGCCCGCGCATGATCGAAAACAGCGAGCCGCCGCCGGCGGCGGACACTTCGCGTTTTAATGCTTCGGTCGAGCGCGGATAGGCATCCATTCTGCAGACTGGCCCGGACTGACGGGCCGCAAGCGCGGACCGTCGAACCCCTCCCATATAGAGATTTTCTAGGCTGCAATCACCCCAAAGAACATTCTACCGTCCGGTATCGTGCCGCCAGCGTCACCCGCGGGCTTGATCCGGCAACCCATCTTTTTGCGAAGATGATGGACCACCCGAAGTCGGGTTTACCCGATTTCGGGAATTTTGAGTGGGCAAGTCGGATAAACCCGACTTGCATGGTCAAGCCCGCGGGTGACGCGCTCTAGCACGGCCGCGCCAAGGCCACGGCTTGACGCGCTGGCGCCCTCGGGCCACATCCAGTGCCCATGAGCACAATCGAATCGATTTGCGTCTACTGCGCCTCCGGCCCCGGCAACAATCCAGCTTTCATGGACGCGGCGAGAAAGTTCGGCCGAATTCTGGCCGAGAACGGCATCCGCCTGGTCTATGGCGGTGGCTCGGTCGGGCTGATGGGAGCGCTCGCCGAATCGGTCATCGATCACGGCGGGGTCGTGACCGGGGTCATCCCGGAGTTTTTGGTCAATCGCGAGCACATGCTGGTGCGCGTACAGGAGCGCATCATCACGCCCGACATGCACGAGCGCAAGCGCGTGATGTTCGAGCGCGCGGATGCCTTCGTCGCGCTTCCGGGCGGCGTCGGGACGCTCGAAGAGCTGGTCGAGCAGCTGACCTGGGCGCAGCTCGGCCGGCACAAGAAACCGATCCTGATCCTCAACATCGCCAATTTCTGGGAGCCGCTCTGTCAACTGCTCGAGCAGATGGAACGGCTCGACTTCATCCGCGCCGGCCTACCGGTCAAGCTTTTGGTGGCCGAGCGGGTCGAGGAGATTTTGCCGAAACTATTGGAGGCGGCGCGCTCCGTTTCCGAGCTGGAAAAAGAGATGACCTCGGTGGCCGCCGAGCGGATGTAGGCGGGAGGCGGGCCTACTCCTGCGCTTTGAGGAACGTCACCACCTCGATGTGGTTGCCGTCGGGATCGCGGATGAAGGCGGCGTAATAGCCTTCCCCGTGTTGGGGTCGCAGGCCGGGCGCACCGTCGGACGTGCCGCCGGCCGCGAGCGCGGCGGCATGGAACGCGTCGACCAATTCGATCGTGCGCACGCGCAGCGCCACGTGGGCGCCGCCGTCGACCTCAACCGGCGCCATGGTCGCACGCAGGTTCAGCCAAAATTCCGGGTAGGCCTTGCCGAAGCCGATGGTGCGCGGTCGAACGACGAGTTTCCCGTAACCGATGGCGGCCAGTACCCCTTGATAGAAGCGCGCCGCCCGGTCGAGATCGCGCACCGCAATGGAAATGTGGTCGATCATTGCAGAGCCATCCTCGTGCCCCAGGATGCGATAGAGCACGTCTGCGCGAACGTGATATGAACCCTCGTCGGCGTCGCGCAGACCAGGCAGAAAGATGTGAGCTCTTGCCGCTACGCCGGCGCGCCGGAGCGCACGAGCTTGTAGACGATCGAGTCCATCAGCGCCTGGAACGAGGCATCGATGATGTTGGACGAGACGCCGACCGTGGTCCAGCGCTCTCCGGTCTCGTCCTGGCTTTCGATCAGGACGCGCGTCACCGCCTCGGTGCCGCCATTGAGAATGCGCACGCGGTAGTCGGTCAGTTCGAGCCCGCTGATATAGCTCTGGTACTTGCCCAGGTCCTTGCGCAGCGCAAGATCGAGCGCGTTGACGGGCCCGTTGCCTTCCGCCGCCGAGATCAGCCTTTCGCCGTCGACCTTCACCTTGACCACCGCCAACGACACCGTGACGCGCTCACCGAGCGCATTGTCGCGCTGCTCGACGTTGACGTCGAACTTCTCGACATCGAAATAGCTCGGCACCTTGCCGAGCACGCGTCGCGCCAGGAGCTCGAAGGAAGCGTCCGCCGCTTCGTAGGCGTAGCCGATCGCCTCGCGCTCCTTTATCACGTCGAGCAGCCGGGCGATGCGGGGATCGTCCTTGTCGACCTTCAGCCCGATGCGATCGAGCTCGGCGAGCACGTTCGATCTGCCGGCCTGATCCGATACCAACAGCTTGCGCCGATTGCCCACCGCATCGGGCGCCACGTGCTCGTAGGTCGCGGGCTCTTTCATGATGGCGGAGGCGTGAATGCCGGCCTTGGTCGCGAATGCGCTTTCGCCCACATAGGGCGCGTGCCGGTTCGGCGCGCGGTTGAGCATCTCGTCGAGCGTGTGCGAGGCATGCGCCAGCGTCTTGAGTTGCGCCTGCGACACGCCGATATCGAAGCGTTCGGCGAATTCGGCCTTGAGCTTGAGCGTCGGAATGATGGACACGAGATTGGCGTTGCCGCAGCGCTCGCCCAGCCCGTTGAGCGTGCCTTGGATCTGGCGCACGCCGGCGCGCACCGCGGCGAGCGAATTGGCCACGGCCTGCTCGGTGTCGTTATGGGCGTGGATGCCGACGTGGTCGCCGGGAATGACCTTGATCACCTCGCCGACGATCTTCTCGACCTCGTGCGGCAGCGCGCCGCCGTTGGTATCGCAAAGCACCACCCAACGCGCGCCTTCGTCGACGGCGGTCTTGGCGCAGGCGAGCGCGAATTGCGGATTGGCCTTGTAGCCGTCGAAGAAATGCTCGCAGTCGAGCAGCACTTCGCGCCCGCTGCGCACCGCCGCGCGCACGCTGTCGCGGATCGAGGCCAGATTTTCCTCCACGCTGGTCTCGAGCGCGACGCGCACGTGGTAGTCCCAGGATTTCGCCACGAAGCAGATGGCGTCGGCCTCGGCCGCAAGCAGCGCGGCGAGGCCGGGATCGTTCGAGGTCGAACGGCGGGGCCGCCGCGCCATGCCGAAGGCGGTGAAGGTGGCCTTGAGCCCGCGCTTCTCGGCGAACAGCTGCGTGTCGGTCAAGTTCGCGCCCGGATAGCCGCCCTCGATGTAGTCGATGCCGAGATCGTCCAGCATGCGGGCGATGGCGAGCTTGTCGTTGAGCGTGAAATCGACGCCGTTGGTCTGCGCGCCGTCGCGCAGCGTGGTGTCGAAGAGATAGAGGCGTTCGCGGGCCATGATGAACTCACAACAGCTGTGCTGCGACGTAGAGCGCGATCAACACCGCCGCGGCAATGACGGCGTATTTGAGCACGATGTAATAGAGCCAATGTCGCGGGAACGGCGTGTCCGGCTTGGTCATGCCTTCACCCTCCAGAGCCGTCACCAAAGATAATAGTTCAGCACCAGCGCGACCGCGATCACGACCGCAATGATCGCGATCACGACATGATGCCGCTGCAGGCGCGGGGGCGGCGTGCTCGGTCTTTTCATTGCGCGCGCTCCTTGGCGGCAAGCCGCTTCTCCATGGTGGTGTTCGCCAGCCACTCGTTGCCCAGCGGAACCGAGTTGCGTTGCTTGGCCACGAAGCCGCGATGCTTGAAAAACTCCTGTGCGCTGTCGCTGACGTCGGCGGTCAACCGGGCCGCGCCGCGCGAGCCCGCGAGCTTCTCCAACGCGTCGATGAGCATGGCGCCGACCCCTTGCCCGGCGGCCGCGGGATGAACGTAGAGCATGTCGATGCGCTCCCCACCGGCAAGCGATGCGAAGCCGACGGGCGAGCCGTCGATGGTGCCGAGCAAGGTCAGCGCGTTGGCGAGCCGCGCGGCGAAGGCGGCTTCGTCGTCCACCGTCGAGGCCCAGGCCTCTTGCTGGCCGGCGCTGTAGTCGTCGCCGGTCAACTCGGCGACGCTGGCGCGGAAGATTTCAGCCAGCAGCGGCGCGTCCGCCGGCAGGAACGGCCGCAGCGCCAGCTTCGGCTTTGCCTGCGTCGTCATCATCGCGACACCTTCCAAGTCGTAGTGCCGTCCTTGTGGTCCTCGAGCTCGATGCCATTCGCTCTTAGCTCATCGCGGATGAAGTCGGCTTCTTTAAACTTCTTTGCCTTCCGGGCCGCATTGCGGTCATCGATGAGCCTCTCGACGGTCGAGGCATCGATGCCGCGCGTCGCATGTTTACCCGCATTCCACCTCGGTAACGTTTCTTCAGTCAAAAGTCCGAGAAACGTTAGCGAACCTACAAGGGCAACAAGCTCAGTCCGGCTATCGTCATGCACGATGGCGTTACGAAGCTGATGAAGCTCCATGATTGCCTTTGGAGTGTTTAGATCATCGCACAGGGCATCCAGAAACGGCAGGTGGAGCTTCTCAGGGACGATCACCTTCGTCTTCGTAATGTCAAAAATGGCATACCATTCGTCCAGCATTCTCCAACTTTCTTGCAGATTTTTTATCGTCCAGTCGATTGGCTGGCGATAATGCGTTCGAAGCATGTTGAACCGAAGCACCTCGCCCGGCCAGTCCGCCAGCAAATCTCGGATGGTGATGAAATTGCCTTCCGACTTCGCCATCTTCCTGCCTTCGACCTGCAGGAAGCCGTTGTGCATCCAGAAATCCGCCATCACCGGCGAGTGGAAGGCACAGCGCGATTGCGCGATCTCGTTCTCGTGGTGCGGAAACACGAGGTCGATGCCGCCGCCGTGGATG
>JAFAHL010000594.1 GCA_019237215.1 Hyphomicrobiales bacterium
TCAAAGCACTCGAGGCCGAGCTTGGGTTGAAGCTGTTCAATCGCGAACGACAGCGGCTCGTGATCACCGAGGCAGGCCGCGCCTATCTCGTGGTCGTGCGCGATGCTTTCGACCGCATCGGCGACGGAACCGAGCGATTGCTGCAACACCAGCGTGGCGGCGCACTGACCGTGAGCACCTCGCCCAATTTCGCGGCGAAGTGGCTCGTCCACCGGCTGAGCCGCTTCGCCGAGACCCACCCCGAGATCGATCTGAGGGTCAGCGCATCGCTGCATCACGTCGACTTCGCGCGCGAGGACATCGATCTTGCCATTCGCCACGGCGACGGAACCGACCCCGGCCTCAACGTGACCCGCCTCTGCACGGAGGAGCTCTTTCCAGTGTGCAGTCCGAAGCTTCTCAACGGCCGCAACCGCCTGCGCGCGCCCTCCGATCTCAACCGTTTCGCGCTTTTGCACGTCAACGACCGGCAAGGGTGGCGCCAATGGCTCGACTTTGCCGACGTTGGCGACGTCGACGCCGCCCGCGGCCCCATTCTCAATCAAGCCAGCATGGCGATCGATGCGGCGGTCGACGGCCAGGGAGTGGCGCTCGCTCGCACGGCGCTCGCGGCCTGGGATCTGATCGGCGGCCGCCTCGTGCGGCCGTTCGATCTCGCAATGCCGGTGTCCTTCGCCTACTGGATCGTCTGCTCGAAGGCGGTCGCCAAGCTGCCGAAAATCGTGGCGTTCAGCGATTGGCTTCTGGCGGAAGCCGCCGAGGATGCGCGGCAACTCGAGGGACTGAAACCGAGGCAGCCTGCGCGAGCTTCGCGCTGAGTTTCCACAAGGCGGCTTCCAAGAGAAGGCCATGATGAAAAAGCTCATGACGCTGGCTGTGGTCTTGGCAAGCTTGCCGGCGATCGCGCTGGCGCAGGACGCACGCTCGCAAGCGCCTCCCTACTGCTTTGACCTCACCCGGGTCGTCGATCTGGCGATGACGAAGGAGAGATTTGCCTCGATCGCCAGCCGGCCGCGGCAAGGCAGCTTTCAGAATACGAGCCTGGTGTTGGCGGGTTGGAAAGATTGCTCGCTCGACGGCGCCGCGACCTATACCTGCGATTCTTCGGAGATGAACACGGCGGAAGAAGCCGAGAAGGCACGCGCGGCAATCCTCGATCAAGTCAAATCCTGTCTCGGGGCAGGCTGGGCCGAGGCAGCCGAGCGAACGTCTCCCAACTACGTGGTCTTGCACAACGCCGTGCGCCCGGTTGCCATCACGTTGAGCACGGATCAAACCGAAAATAAGAAACACGTCGTTCGTCTCACCGTTTTTGTCCGCAGAAACTAGGTCCAGGCATGACAGTGTCGGCTGATTAATCGATGGCGCAGTGGGAGTTCAATCGTAGCGCGGCCTTGCTCGAACGCTTGGGCGTCGCCGGACAAGCGGACGTCGTCAATCTCTACGCCGCGCGCGCCGCGCGCGGCTTCGGTGACGGCTTCGCCGCCATCATCCTACCCGCCTATCTGCTCGAGATCGGGTTCGATCCATTGCAAATCGGCCTGGTGGCGACCGCGGCCCTGCTCGGCTCGGCCGCCACCACCTTGGCCATCGGGTTCCTGGCGCCGCGCTACCACTTGCGCACGCTGCTGCTCGCCTGTGCGGCCTTGATGGTGCTGACCGGGATCGCGATCCCGAGCTTCCAACATCTCGTCTTCATCGCGGCGATTGCCTTTATCGGCACGATGAACCCCACGACCGGGGACATCGGCGTGCACGTGCCGCTCGAACAAGCCGCGCTCGCCCACCGGGCAACGGACGCGGATCGCACCCGCGTCTTCGCGCGCTACGGCCTGATCGGCGCGCTGTCGATCGCCGCCGGCGCGCTCGCGGCGGGCACGCCCGACCTGTTGGTTTCCCTTGGCATGGCTAGGATCGGCGCCCTGCAGGCGATGTTCTACGTCTATGCCGCGCTCGGGCTCGTGGGAGCGCTGTTTTATTCGCGCCTGCCGCGCGCCGAGGTCAAGGAGACGGCGCCGCGCGCCACTGCGCTGGGCCCCTCACGCCGAACCGTCTACAAGCTCGCCGCGCTCTTCAGCCTGGATGCGTTTGCGGGCGGATTCACCGTTCAGTCGCTCATGGCGCTTTGGCTGTTCGAGCGTTTCGATCTTTCGCTCGCCGCCGCGAGCGCGTTCTTCTTCTGGTCGAACGTGCTCGCCGCCTTCTCCTATCCGGTGGCGGCGCGGCTGGGCAAGCGCTTCGGCCTCGTCAATACCATGGTGTTCACCCATATCCCCTCGAGCGTCTGTCTCATCCTTGCGGCCTTCTCGCCGAATCTTACCGTCGTGCTCGCGCTGCTGTTGGTGCGCTCCGCGCTCTCGCAGATGGACGTGCCGACACGCACGTCCTACGTCATGGCGGTGGTGACCCCGGCGGAGCGGACGGCGGCCGCGAGCGTGACCGCGGTTCCCCGCAGCTTGGCTTCGTCGATCAGCCCGGCGCTGTCCGGCGCCCTCCTATCGACGTCGTTTGCGGGATTGCCGCTCGTCGTGTGCGGCGTGTTGAAGATCGTCTACGACCTCTCGCTCTTGTTTTCGTTCCGACACATCAAGCCGCCGGAGGAAAAGGAGCCGTCGCACTGAGCTAGCACGACGGCGGTCATGCAAGCCGCGCGGGGCTTTTTGACCGGTGCGTTCGCAAGAAGTCGCCTGCGGCAAGGCATTCCAAGCTTTGCTCCGTCGCGGCGACGCGTTAAAGCTTGCGGCATGTCCAATAATCCCACGCGCCAACATCTCCTCGGCACCTGGAAGCTCATCGCGGCGGTGCGCGAGGAAATCTCCTCCGGCACCAAGACCGAGTTTCTGGGGCCCAATCCCGTCGGCTACATCAACTACGGCGCCGACGGGCGCATGCTGGTGCTCACCGTCGCGAGCGGCCGCCGCAAGCCCACGGGGGCGAAGGCGACGTCCGCGGAGGTCGAAGCGCTGTTTCGCAGCATGACCAGCTATGGCGGCACCTACAGCATCGACGGCAACGAGATCACCCATCACGTCGATGTTTCCTGGAACCAGAGCTGGACCGGCACCGATCAGAAGCGCGTCGCCCGCTTCGAGGGCAACCGCGTCTACCTCTCGACGCCGCCTTCGCTCGATCCGATCACCGGCACGATGAGCATGCGCACCATGACCTGGGAGAAGCTGGGTTAGGTCCCGCGTGCGGGGATTTTGTTCGCCCGCCTTTTAAGACCAATGGAGCTTCGGTATGTCAACCTTCAATGTCGGCTTTGTCATTTTCCCTAATCTGACGCAGCTGGACCTTACAGGTCCGTTGCAGGTCCTCGCCAGGCTGCCTCAATCGACAACCCACATCATTGCCAAATCGGAGGCTCCCGTGCCTAGTGATTGTGGGCTCAGTCTCGTGCCGACGCACACGTTCGCGAACTGTCCGCCCCTCGATCTGATTTGCATTCCTGGCGGCGTGAGCGGTGTTATTGAGGCGATCGGCGATCGAGAGACCGTCGAGTTCGTCCACCGGCAGGCAGCTAGCGCGCAGTATGTCACATCGGTTTGCACCGGCGCGTTCATTCTCGGTGTCGCGGGATTGCTCAAGGGGCGACGGGTAACGACGCACTGGGCTTACACCGAACTCTTGTCTCTCGTCGGGGCGACGTACGAGAAAGCGAGGGTCGTGAAAGACGGCAACGTAATCACCGCAGGAGGCGTCACTTCGGGTATCGATTTCGGGCTGAGTGTCATAGCGGAAATTGCAGGCGAGACGACCGCCCAGGTCATCCAGCTCGGCATCGAGTACGACCCGGCGCCACCATTCGATTCGGGACATCCTGATAGGGCACCGGCAGCTGTCAAATCAGCTGTGTCCGGTCGCTACGAGAAGGCTAATTTGGCCCTTCGTGCGGGTATCGAGCAGGCAATTCGGATACCAACCGAAATGATGCGGACATAAAGTGTTCGCGCGGAGATGTGAGGGCCCCACCAAGGAAATCGCGCCGCGGCGGTCACGCTGGCCGGAAGGCAATCGCTTCGTCGGCAGCAAGCGCGATGCCGATGGGCGCGCCGGCGCGCCAGCGCGACATCCCTTCGTGTCGCGGCACGCGCAACAGCACGCGCCCCGAGAGAGCCTCCGGCGCGTCGACGTAGAGGTCGACGTGGCCGCCTTGATAGCTTTGCGCCGCGACGATGCCGTCGGCCGCGACTGCCATGCCGGGCTCGGTCGGGCGCAACTCCTCTGGCCGAACGAACAGGTCGACGATGCAACCGGTTGCGGCGCCTTGCAGCGTACGGCTCGGCACCTTCACCCGCGCCGCGCCGAGCACGACCGTGGCAATCGCTCCGTCGATGCGCTCGAGGCGCGCGCGCAGCACGTTGACGTCGCCGACGAACGACGCGACGAAACGGTCGACCGGCCGGCGATAGATCTCGTCCGGGGAGCCGAGCTGGCGGATGCGGCCTTCCGCCATCACGGCAATCCGGTCCGATAGGCTCAGCGCCTCGCTCTGGTCGTGCGTCACGAAAATGGTGGTCACTCCTAGCTTACGCTGAATTTCCTTGAGTTCGACCTGCATGGAAGCGCGCAAGTTCCTATCGAGCGCCGAGAATGGCTCGTCGAGCAGCAGCACCTTAGGACGAATGACGAGCGCGCGCGCCAGCGCCACGCGCTGCTGCTGACCGCCGGAAAGCTGGCGAGGCTTGCGATCTTCCAGACCCGCAAGCTTGATGAGCGCGAGCGCGTCGGCGACGCGGCGCGCGATCTCCGCCTTGGCGACCCGGCGCATGCGCAGGCCATAGCCGACGTTGGCCGCCACGTTCATGTGCGGGAACAGCGCGTAGTTCTGAAACGTGATGCCGATCTCGCGCCGATACGCCGACACGTCCGTCACTCGCTGGCCGTCGATTGCGATCTCGCCGCTGTCCGGCATCAGGAAGCCGCCGACGAGGTTGAGCAGCGTGGTCTTGCCGCAGCCCGACGGTCCGAGCAGCGTCATCAGCTCGCCGCGGCGGACCAGCAGCGAGACGTCATCGAGCGCGGCGATCTTGCCGAAACGCTTGGTCACCCCGTCGAGCTCGACCGCGATACTCTCCTCGCCGCTCGCTCGCGTCGCTGGCGTCTGGGCCGCAGCGGAAAGCGCGTCTTCAGCGGGGATGCTCAACGTTCAGCACCTTTGCGAGGCCAAGGAAGACGTTGGCCAGAATGAGCAGCGTCGCGGTGACCACAATGTACATGACCGAGATCGCGGCCATCGAGGGGTCGGCGTATTCGCGCACGTAGTTGTAGAGCGCAACCGGCAGTGTCTGGGTGCGCTGCGCGGTGACGAACAGCGAAGCGGTAAATTCGTTGAACGACAGGATCGCCGCGAACAACCAGCCGCTGACCAAGCCCGGGACCAGCAATGGCAACGTGACGGTGGTGAGAACGCGGTGCGGCGGTGCGCCGAGGCTCGCAGCGGCAAGCTCCAGTCGTGGATCGAGATTGCGCAGCGAGATGTAGACGCTGCGCAGCACGAACGGCAGCACCAGCACGACGTGGCAGGCGACGATCACCGCGTAGCCGCGCGCCATGCCGAGCTGCGCCGCGAGGATCAGAAAACCGAGGCCCACCGTGAAATGGGGCACCACCAGCGGAGAGAGCAGCACGGCCTCGAGCGTCCGCTTGAAGCGGAACTCGTAGCGATCGAGCGCGAGCGCGAAGGCCGCGCCGACCACGAGCGCGATGGAGGACGCCCAGCCGGTCACGATGAGCCCGTTGCGAAAGCCGGCTTGGAAGTCATCGTACGCGAGCGCCTTGACGAACCAGCGCCACGACCAGCTCTCGGGCGGGAACGACAGAATGGCCCGGCTGTTGAAGGCGGCGAGCGTGACGACCAGCGCCGGCAGCAGCAGAAAGCCGAGAATGGCGCTCACGGTGACCCCACCCAGCAGGCGCAGGCGCCACTGCGACGGCAAGCGCGGCATCTCAGTGCGGCCCGATTTTTTCGAGCGGGGCTGCGGCGGCGCGCATCAGCGCGAGCACCGCGAATGTGAGCACGAGCCCGGCGACCGACAGGCTCGCCGCAAACGGGAAGTTGAAGCTCGCGAAGCCGAGCTGATAGACCAGATTCGCCACCATGTTGACCCGGCCGCCGCCGATGAGCTGCGGGGTCGCGAATGCGCTGAAGGTCCAGGCGAACGCGGTGGTGACGCTGGCGATGATTCCGGGCGTGGAGAGCGGAAGCGTCACGGTGACAAAGACGCGGATCGGGCCGGCGCCGAGGCTCGCAGCCGCGCGCTCGTAGTCGCGATCGATGTGGGAGAGCGCCGTCGCCAACATGATCACCATTACCGGCAAGGTGACGTGGACGAGCGCGGTGACGACGCCGAACTCGGTGAACATGAATTGCACGGGCGCTTCGATCAGCCCGGCCTTGAGCAGCATCGAGTTCAAAAACCCGTTGTTGCCGAGCACGACGATCCACGAATAGGTGCGTACCACCTCGCCGAGAAACAGCGGGGTGACGGCGATCACCAAGATTACCGACTTGAGCGCGACGTTTCTGGCATGCACCAGCGCATAAGCCAGCGGATACCCGACGACGAGCGTGAACAGCGCGGTGAGGAAGCAGATCCAAACCGTGTCGAGGAACACCCGGGCATAGAGCGGCTTCATCAGCGCCGCGAAGTTTGCGAGCGTGAAGCCCCCCGGCTCCAGCGAGCCCGGCACATAGGCCCGCAGGCTGTATTGCATCACCGCCGCCAGCGCGGCCACGAAGGCGAGCGCGCACAGCGTGGCCGGCACCACGAATGCACGCAGAAACGGTCTTTGCGTCATGGCCGCTCGGCGGGATGACACGGCGGCACCCGGCGCAGGCAGGCCATCAGGCCGTCAGTTCATGATGTTCTCGGCAAACCACTTGCGCCACTCCGCGGTCTTCTCCGCGCGCAGCTTGTGATCGATGATGATGGCCTGCTTGTTCCACTGCTCGGCCGAAGTGAACACCCCCGGCAGCTTGGCGATGGCGGGATCGAGCTTCGCATCAAGGACCACCGGGCTGCCCTTCTTGAACTTGGCGACCTCGGCCTGCACCTGCGGGTCGAGCGCGACGTTGATGAACTTGTAGGCGAGCTCCGCCTTCTTGGAGCCTTTCATGATGGCGACGGTGTCGATGCCGAGCACGGCGCCCTCCTTCGGGATCACGAGCTCGATAGGAACGCCTTCGCCGGCCATGTAGTGCGCGTTCATCGACAAGATCACCTGGACGGGCGTCTCGCCGTTGGCAATGAGCTGCTGGCTGTTGGCGTCATTGGTATAGAACGCCTTGAAACTCGGCTTGAGTTCCTTGAGCTTGGCTTGCCCCTTTTCCCAGGTCGCAGCGTCGCCGCCCGAGAGCAGCGCAGCCACGACGATGAGATGACTGGGATCGAAGTCCGGCGCGGCGAGCTTGCCTTTGACCTCGGGCCTCCACAGATCCGCCCAACTCTCGAACGGCACGCCTTTGATGAGGTCGGGCCGGTAGCCGATGGTGTAGACATAGGCCCAGGTGCCGATGTGATACGGGCTGATCTTGGCCTGGGCGACCAAATTCTTCGCGTTCGCCACCTTGGCGAGGTCGAGCTGCTCGTAGAGGCCATCGTTGGCATAGAGCCAGCCCACGTGCGACGTCGTGAACGTGATGTCGCTTTCGGGATTGCCCTTGGCAAGCTTCTCTTTGTTCAGCCGATCGATCGTGCCGCCGGTAATGTACTCGACCGGCACGCCCGTCGCGGCGGTAAATTTCTTGCCGATGAGGTTGTCGACCATGTCCCGCCAGCTGCCGCCCCACACGCTGACGACGAGCTTGTCCTGAGCGCTGGCCTGCATCGGCGCCAACAGTGCCGCCAAGACGAGAGCCAACGCAGCGAGTGCCATGCAGATCCGTTTCATGCTCCTGCCTTTCCGGTTCGCTCGACGATCATTGACGCCACGCCAATCTGCGCGGCGTCGAGCAACACCCGTGGACTTCCGGCGCGTCATTATTCGTTGAGAGCGCCAAGCTTGTCCAGCGTCGCGGGCTCGCCATCGCCTGCGCTTGCCCGCATGGCCGCGCAAGGCTTGGTTCACGCTCAAGCTTGAGAGTAGTTCACGCTCAGGCTTGAGAGTAGATTGACTGCGCAACGTGGGAGTGCATCGCGATGGGACCGCGCCTGGAGCGCAGCAACCGACCGAAACAAAGGTCAGCCGGTAACGTGGCGGCGGCCTATCTCGCCTTGTTGGCCGATCGTGGGGTCGACTATCTGTTCGGCAATGCGGGGACCGATTTTGCGCCGCTCATAGAGGCGTACGCGCAGTCGGCGCAAACGGGCGTCGCAGTCCCGCGGCCCATCCTGGCGACGCACGAGAACCTCGCCGTCACCATGGCGCACGGCTACGGCATGGTGTCGCGGCGCATACCGGCGGTGATGGTGCACGTCAGCGTCGGCACCGCGAACATGGTCTGCGCGGCGTTGAACGCGGCGCGCGAGAACGTTGCGATCCTGCTCACTGCGGGCAGGTCTCCGCTCACCGAGACGGGTCTGTTGGGCGCGCGCGACGGCTACATCCACTGGGCGCAGGAAATGTACGATCAGGCGGGCATGATCCGCGAAATCGTCAAATGGGATTACGAATTGCGAAACGCCGAGCAGCTGACCACCGTGATCGACCGTGCGCTTGCCATCGCGGCGAGCGAACCGCGCGGCCCGGTCTACCTGTCTTTGCCGCGCGAGGTCATCGCGGCGCCGGTTTCCGATTTCGAGCCTCCATCGCCCTCGCGGCTCAGCGCGGCGGCTCCCCCGGCGCCAGACGCAGACGCGATTGCCGCGGCCGCGCGCATGCTCGCGCAGGCCACGCGGCCGCTGATCGTGACGGCGAACGCCGGCAGGGACGCCGCGGCGTTCAAGGCGCTGACGCGGTTCACCGAGCGGTTTGCGATACCTCTCGTCCAGCATCGGCCGCGTTACCTCTCGCTGCCGTCATCGCATCCGATGAATCTCGGATTCGATCCCGCGCGACTGGTGCAAAAGGCGGATGCGATTCTGGTGCTCGAGAGCGACGTCCCCTGGATTCCAAGCCGGGCCGCGCCCCGGGTAGAGTGCAAGGTCATCCAATGCGGACTCGATCCCTTGTTCGCGCGCTACCCGATCCGCGGCTTTCCCTGCGACGTTGCCATCACGGGAAGCACCGTTGCGACGCTATCCGCGTTGACCGCGGCGCTCGCGGACGCCCTCGATGACGAATCGATCGCGTTGCGTCGGCGCTGGATCAAGGACGAGCGCGCGGCGCTGGCGGCGGCCTGGAAGACTGCGCTCGATGCCGCCGCCCGCAAGACCCCGCTCGATCCCGCGTGGGTGAGCCACTGCATCGATCGCGCCAAGGATCCGCACTGCATCGTCATCAACGAGTACACGCTGTTCCTCGAGCAATGCGCCTTCGAGTTTCCCGATCTCTATTTCGGATCGAGTTCCGCCTCGGGTCTCGGTTGGGGCGCCGGCGCCGCGCTCGGCGCCAAGCTTGCACGCCGGGAGAGCCCGGTGATGGCGGTTCTCGGCGATGGCGCCTACATGTTCGGCAATCCCGCCGCCGTCCACCATGCCTCGGCCTTGCACGAGCTGCCTGTCCTCTTCGTCGTCATGAACAATGGGATGTGGGGCGCGGTCGAACGCAGCACGCTGGCCATGTATCCCGACGCCTTGGCGGCGAGAAGCAACGAATTGCCCTTCGTCGCGCTACGAAAGCTGCCGGCCTTCGAGAAGATCTGCGAAGCGGCGGGCGGTTATGGCGAACGCGTGGAAGATCCAGGAGCGCTTCCGGGCGCGTTGCAACGCGCGATGTCGGTTGTGAAGGATGAAGGGCGGCAGGCGCTCTTGAACGTCATCTGCGGACCGGGAGGAACGGCGTGAGCGATCGGCGCGCGATGCAAAGACAAAGATGAGGCTATTCCGAAGTGCGGTCAGTCCGCGAGCACGAAGCCAATGCGGGTGCCAGCTCGTCGGGCGATCCTCGATAATATGGCGGCGCGAGCTGCGCGCGAGGTCGCGCAGGTCAGCGTTCCCGAGGCTCGCTAGTACAGCCCGCCGGTGCCGGTCCGTATCGCGCGATCGGCCTCGGGCGAAACGCTGGCCGGGCGGCCGTCGGCATCGCTGGCGCCGATCGCCGAATAGTTGTCGGACGGCGCGGTGCCGGGCTTGAAGGCTTCCAGGATCACGCGTTGATCGCCGGGGCCTGCCCGCATGCCGGTCCTGGGATCGACGCGGATGAGCTTGATGCCGGGCGGCACGCGGAACGGCACCGCCGGCTTATCGGCGAGCGCGACCTTCATGAAATCGCGTACGATCGGGGCCGCGAGCACGCCGCCGGTCGCGCCGCGGCCGAGATGGCGCGGCTTGTCGTAGCCGAGA
>JAFAHL010000108.1 GCA_019237215.1 Hyphomicrobiales bacterium
CCCCGGATTTGTCGGGCCGGTTCTTTACGGCCTCCTTGGGCTCATCGAGTCCGACCGGACGGCGCGCGACGCCGCGCTCGCCGCCGGCGAGGCTCTGCTCGCCAGGGGCGCCGTCGGCCACAACCATTTCTGGTTCCGTCGCTACGCCATCGAGGCGGCGCTTGAAGCAGAGGAATGGGACGAGGCGGAAGGCCATGCAGACTCGCCCGACGGACCGCGGCGGAGCCGCTCCCATATTCCGACCTGATCGTCGAACGCGGCCATATCCTCGCCCGCATGGGCCGCCGAACGGCTGGCGACGAAGAGGCCGGAAAGCTGGCGGCCGTTCGCGCCAGGGCCGCCGTGGCCGACTTCCGCATCGAGGCGCTGCGGGACGCGCTGCGGGCGGGGTAGGGGAAGCCCCGAATCCACGATTGAGGGTCGGCTTTGCGTCGGCTGTAACCGCTCGGGAGTCCGCCGGGAAGTTCGCGTTCGGAGCGCCGAGCCTATTCCGCGCTCGCAACAGAATGACTGCTACGAAAATCGGGTCAGACCACCTCCGCGATTGGCTGGAGCGTGACGTGATAACCAAGCCGTTCGATGCGACGCTTCAGGTTAGCGACGGTTCGGGTCTGGCCGATCTGGTCGAGATAGGCTTCTCCGAGCTCACGATAGCCGACGCCCTTGGCGAGCATGTGATAGGCGGCGACCAGGATTTTGTGAGCGATGGCGAGGGCGGCGCGCAGAGGGCCGCGGCGGGCCTTAAGGCGGTGGAATTTGTCTCTGAGGTAGCTGCCCTTGGTCCGCCCGGCGGAGACGGCGGCGCCGACCAGGATCGTGCGGAGGTGGACATTGCCTTTGCGGGCGCGGCCGCTTCTCTGCCGGCCGGCGCTCTCGTGATTGCCGGGGCAGACGCCGGCCCAGGCGCTCAAGTGATAGACGCTCAGGAACACGCTCATGTCGACGCCGATCTCGGCGATGATCACTGCGGCGACGACCCAGTCGACGCCCGGGATCTGCATCAAGAGCGCGTGCGGCGCCCGGTAAGGTCCCAACCGCTCGACGATGCGCAGGTCGAGCGCTGCGACGTCGTGCTCGATCGCTTCGAGTCGACGCAGCTGGGTGGCCAGGAGGAACTGATGATGCTCCTCCATTCGCCCCTCGAGCGCCAGGACAAGATCGGCCCGCTTGCGGCGCAGCTGGCCCTTGGCGAGATCCGCCATCGCCTCGGCCGAGGCTTGGCCCTCGATCAGCGCCTTGAGCATGGCCCGGCCGGAGACGCCGAAAACGTCGCTCATCACGCTCGCCAGCTTGATGTTGGCCGTTTCCAGAAGCTTCAACAGGCGGTTGCGCTCGGCGGTCTGGCTCTCGACGAGCTTGCGCCGATAGCGCAGCAGATCGCGCAGCTCGCGCAACGGCCTCGGCGGCACGAAGCTCTTGGCGATCAGCCCATGGCGCACCAGATCGGCGATCCACTCGGCGTCCTTCACGTCGGTCTTGCGTCCAGGCACGTTGCGGATATGCCGAGCGTTGCCGACGATCAGGTCGAAGTGTCCCTCCAGGACGGCATAGACCGGACGCCAATAGACGCCTGTGCTCTCCAGGCCGACATGCGTCACCCCCTCCGCCGCGAGCCAGTCCCGCAAGGCTTCGAGATCCCGCGTCACCGTTCGAAACGTGCGCACCTCCTTGCTCGGTCGAACGCCGGGCGCGCCGACCATAAGGCACGCCACGACCGTCTCCTGATGCACGTCCAACCCACAACACCGCTCAATGAGCGCTTGCATCCTCGCCTCCCGTCAGGAGGCGACCGTGACGCCGCAGGTACGTTCGAGACACTGCTACGCGTGCTCCCCGTTTCCGAGGGCGACAAAGAATGGTACCTCTATGCGGCGCGGGCCGGACTGCTATTCGGGGTCGGAACCACCGCAGGGATTCCCAGCCTCGCACGGTCGCCGCGCAGAGGTTCGGACAAAGCGGCCCGGCCCGCCACCATTTTCACCCATAATGGTGCGCCCGCGGGCGCTGGTTGGCTGCTATCCAAACTACGGGGCTCCTGACTTTTGCCCCGGCAGGC
>JAFAHL010000146.1 GCA_019237215.1 Hyphomicrobiales bacterium
CAATTCGCTGCGCAGTTGCTCAAGAATTACCCAGTATTTGTCGCGAGCGACGACCCCGTACGCCTGTTCCAGGTGCTCTTTAAGATGAGCCTGCACGCGATCGTTGTCGATGAGCGTGTTGTCAACGTCGAACAGGAAGACGATGTCAGGCATTTTGCTCATCGCACCCGATGTTTGACGGCGTTCGCCTGCCGCGAACTATTCTCCGATCGACCTCGGGATAACCTTTCAGTTCTTCCTGCCTTTGCCGAGGAGTTGCTTCGCGATCTCCGTCACACGCTCCGGCTCGAACCCGTATTTTCGCAGCAGCTCTTTGAGCGGGGCCGATGCGCCAAATGTCTTCATGCCGATGACGCGGCCGGACCGGCCGACGTAGCGGTCCCAGCCGAAGGTCGAGGCCTGCTCCACGGCGACGCGCGCGGTTACGTCCGGCGGCAGCACGCTGTCCTGGTACGCCAGCGGCTGATGTTCGAAAATATCCCAGGACGGCATGGAGACCACGCGCGAGCGGATGCCCTGCGCGAGCAGTTGCTCGTGGGCGTTGACACAGAGACTGACCTCGCTGCCCGACGCGATGAGGATCACTTCCGGCTTTCCCGCCGGCGGATCGGCGAGCACATAGGCGCCGCGCGCGAGCCCGGCTGCGGGCGCGTACTTGCTGCGGTCCAAGGTCGGCAGCGGTTGACGCGACAGCGCCAATACCGCCGGCTCGTGCCGCAGTTGCATGATATAGCGATAGGCCTCGACGACCTCGTTGGCGTCCGCCGGTCGCAGCACGACCAAGCCGGGCTCGGCGCGGAAGGACGCAAGCTGCTCCACCGGTTGATGCGTCGGGCCGTCCTCGCCGTCACCCATGGCGTCATGGGTGAACACAAAGATGGTCGGCAGTTCCATCAGGGCGGAAAGCCGAATGGCTGGCCGCGCATAATCACTGAAGATGAAGAAGGTGGCGCCGAAGGCCCGTAGTTTCGACAACGAGAGTCCATTGACGGCGGCGGCCATGGCGTGCTCGCGGATACCGAAATGCAGGTTTCTGCCGCCGGGGGTGCCCGGCTCGAAATCGCCGGCGCCCTCGAACGTCAGGAGCGTCTTGTTGGACGTGCCGAGATCCGCCGACCCGCCCAGCAGCCAGGGGATGTTCTGCGCAAGCACGTTGAGCACCTTGCCCGACGCATCCCGACCGGCGATGCCCTTGGGGTCGGCCGGGAAGACGGGCAGCCCGCGATCCCATCCGGCCGGCAGCTCACGCCGCTGCATCAAGTCGATCTCGGTTGCGAGCTGCGGATATTTCGATCGGTAAGCCGCGAACAGCTCGGTCCAACGGCCGCGGGCCTGCGCGCCGCGGGCGCCGATCCCCGCGGCGAAGTGGGCGCGCACGGCGTCGGGAACCAGGAACTTGGCGTCCTCAGGCCAGCCGTAATCGCGTTTGGTGAGGCGCACCTCCTCCTCACCCAGCGGCTCGCCGTGAGCCGCAGCGGTGTCCTGCTTATGCGGCGAGCCGTAGCCGATGTGGCTGTCCAGAATGATGAAGGTCGGGCGATCCTTGGTCTTGTGAAAGACGTCCAAGGCGTGCTCGATCCGGTCGATATCATTGGCGTCGCCCACGCGCAGAACGTTCCACCCGTAACCGAGGAACCGCGCCGCGATATCCTCGGTAAAGGTGATGCGCGTGTTGCCTTCGATCGTGATGTGATTGTTGTCGTAGATCCAGCAGAGGTTATCCAGCGCGAGATGGCCCGCCAGCGATGCGGCTTCCGAGCTCACACCCTCCATCATGTCGCCATCGCCGCAAACGGCATAGATGTTGTAGCCGAAGATCTCGAAGTCGGGGCGATTGTAGCGGTTGGCGAGCCACGCCTCGGCGATGGCCATGCCCACGCTGGTGGCGACGCCCTGTCCCAACGGTCCGGTCGTGGCCTCGACTCCGGAAACCAAATGGTACTCGGGATGACCTGGAGCCTTGCTGCCGCGTTGACGAAAGTGGCGAATGTCGTCGAGCGAAACCGCGGGTTGCCCGAGCCGCTCGTATTCGGCATTCACGGCGCGGGTGCCGGTGAGGTGCAGCACCGACCACAACAGCATCGAGGCATGACCGTTGGAGAGCACAAACCGATCGCGGTTGGGCCAAATCGGATCCTGCGGATCGAAGCGCATGACCCGGTTCCAAAGCGTGTAGACGAGCGGCGCCAGCGCCATCGGCGTGCCGGGATGCCCGGATTTGGCCTGTTGGACCGCATCGATCGACAGCGTGCGAATGCAATTGATCGACAATTGGTCCAATTGCGCGTCGGTCATCGACTGGGGCGAATTCAGCGCGGGGCTGGCCATGGCACTCATTCTTGCGCCTCCAATTCTTCCTTGTTGCCGAGCTGTTCGGCCGCGGCTCGATCGGCGAGCACCAGCGAGCGATCCTGACGCACGCGCGAGGCTGGAATGGACCGATCGCCCTCGCGCAGGCGCACGAGCGCCGCGGCCTTCTCACCGCCGGTAACCAGCCACAGCACGAGGCGGCAGCGGTTGATGGTCGGAAACGTCAAGGTCATCCGGCGTCGGCCGTGGTAGGAAGCGGTCGCTGCGACGTCCGCATCCGTGATGTCGAGGACTGGATCTCCGGGCACCAGCGATGCGGTGTGGCCGTCCGGGCCGAGGCCGAGATGGACGAGGTCGAGCACCGGCGGGGAACCAGCCACCTCTCGCAGCGTGCGGGCGTATTGTTCGGCCGCGCGATCGAGGTCCGCGGCTTCGACCGGCATAGCGTGGATGTGGTCGGGGGGCAGCGGCGCACGATCGAGTAGGCTTGCGCGCAAATGCGCGAGGTTTCGATCGGGATCGGCCGCCGGCGCGACCCGCTCGTCCACCTGAACGACGTGCACCTGCGGCCAGGGCAGCTCATCGGCAGCCAGCGCGCGCAGCATCGACCAGGGGGTACGGCCGCCGCTGACCGCCATGATGAACCGCCCGCGCGAGCTTGCCGCCGCGCGCGCCTCGGCGGCAATCGCCGCCGCCGCCTTGCGGGCGACCACATCCTCATCGGGATAAACTTCGATTTTCACGCGACGACCTCCGGTTTCGCCGGCCACCCTGACGCATGCCTTTGCTCAACCCGCAGTTTTCTCCACGTGACCGCCGAATTCGTAGCGCATGGCGGAAAGCAGCTTGTCGCCAAACGTCGCTTCGCCGCGCGAGCTGAAACGTTCGTAGAGCGCGGTCGAGAGCACGGGCACCGGCACGGCCGCATCGATTGCGGCTTTGATCGTCCAGCGCCCTTCCCCGGAATCGGAGACCCTGCCGGCGAAGTTCGTGAGCGCGGGATCCTTGGTCAGCGCGGTTGCGGTGAGATCGAGCAGCCACGAGGCGATGACACTGCCGCGCCGCCACACTTCTGCAATGTCGCGCAGATTGAGGTCGTATCGATAGAGCTCGGGGTTGCGCAGCGGCGTCGTTTCGGCGTCGACCGCGTGCTTCTGCTCGCCGACATTGGCATGGCGCAGAATGCTCATCCCTTCCGCATAGGCGGCCATGATGCCGTACTCGATCCCATTATGGACCATCTTGACGAAGTGGCCGGCGCCGTTTGCCCC
>JAFAHL010000262.1 GCA_019237215.1 Hyphomicrobiales bacterium
CCGGTGGGCACGCCGGTCATCTCGCCGACCACGATCAGGATCCAGGCAAAACCGTGGGCGATGCGAAGCCCGTTGAAGATCGACGGCAGCGAAGCCGGAAACACGATCTGGCGGAACATGGCGGAGCCCGAGCAGCCCAACATGGCAGCGGCCTCGAACAGCCGCACATCGACGGAGCGCACGCCGAAGATGGTGTTGAGCAGGATCGGATAGAACGCGCCGAGGAACACCAGAAAGATCGCCGCGTTCGGCCCCAGCCCGAAGAAGATCATCGACAGCGGCAGCCACGCCGTCACCGGGATCGGTCGCAACAGGTTGATCGTCGGGTCGAGCAGTTGCCGCAGCAACCGGATGCGCCCGATCATCAGGCCGAGCGGAATGCCGATCAGCGCGGCCAGGAAAAAGCCGCCGTAGACCCGGGTCATCGACTTCCAGATATGGGTGAGAATGGTCGCGCTGAAAGCATCGTCATAGACGCCGCCGAACGAGAAGTCGTACATCATCACCGCGACTTCGCGCGGGCTCGGAACCAGCCGCGTGCCGGTGATGGCGACGGCGCGGTCCCACAGCAGGATCAGCACGAGCGGAAAGCCCACCCCGAGCGCAACGGCGCGTACCTTTTCCGCAAGGCGCCGGCGGCGGCGGGCAGCCGACGGCGCTTCCGGCACTGATTGGGGCGTCGCCTCCGAAAGCGCCGTGACCTGCTCGCTCAAAACGCGTCCCTCGTTTCGCTACATGAACTGCTTGGTGATGTGGCGGTTGAGGTCGGGCACCTGGCGGATCTGCTTGTTCTCGAACATCAGCCGGGTATAGGCGTTGGCGCGCTCCATGAACACGTCGTCGAGCTTCCACGCGAGTTCGACGTTCGGCACCGCGAGCTCGACGGATTTCTTTTGCTGGCCGAGCTTCTGCATCGCCATTTCGACGATCTCTCCGGGATGCGCCATGGCGTAGTCGACCGCCTGCCGGTGCATGTCGACGATGAGCTTGACGCGGGCGGGATTGTCTTTGACTGCCTTCTCGCTCGCGGACAGGATCATGTTGAGGGGTCCGATGGGGGTCGAATAGGGATACTCGACCAGCCGGCCGGTGCCGTTGGCGAGGCTGATGCCGGCGGCCGGCTCGGCGCCGACATAGGCGTCGACGTCGCCGCGCGCCAGCGCCGCGGCGTGATCGCTGAATTGCAGCCGGATCGGCTGGATGTCCTTGATCGACATGCCTTCCATGCGCAGCCGCTCGAGGATCACCGCCTCCTGCGTCGATCCCGGCCAGATCGCGACCTTTTTGCCTTTGAGATCCTTGATCGTCTTGATGTCGGTGTTCACCCCGGCCATGACCGCCATGCCGCGGTTGTTGGCGTTGGCCACGATCAGCACCGGCTCGCCCGCCGCGGCGCCGAGCAGGAACGCCGCGATGCCGTGGATGCAGGTGTCCACCGTGCCGGTGAGCACCGCGTTCTTGCCGTCGGTCGGGCTCTCGAACGGAATGACCTCGACGGTGTAGCCGGCGGGAACGAACTTCTCGTAGAAGTAGGCGGAGATGCCGTGGATGAGCTTCAAGGTTCCGACCTTGAGCACTTTATCCTGGGCGTGAACTTGCGGGGCAAAAGCGATCGACAGCGCCGCGACCAGGACGGTCAGCGCAAGATTGAAGGGCCGGGCGAGCATGAAGAAAACTCCCTCTGGATGATGGGCATGCCCGGCAGCATGCGCCGCCAACCTAGCGCATCCCCTGCAAAGATGCAGCTTTGAAGTCCGACACTTTCTCCCCACCGCTCATTCCCGCACAAGCGGGAACCTGTTATTTACAATGACCGCCGCGGCCGATCACCCCCTGCGCCGCTGCCCAGGGTTGAAGGGGCGGCGCCTGACGGCAGGTCATGCGATCGCAGCCGCCGGTCTCAGAACACCGTGCCGTCGGCCGCCACCGCGATCGGCGGCGGACCATCGGGCGGACGCAACGCGCGTGCGATTTTTCGCCCCGCGCTCCAGGTGCCGCCCTGCAGCAGTTGCGGCATGGTGAAGCGCGAATCCAGTCCCAATTTTTCCCGCACCAAACCCACCAACGGGTCCATCAGCGCCACCGTGAGCGCACGCCATTCGACGATGAGCTGCGAGCCGACGTCGTGCCGCAGCAGCGGATCGATCGGCGCGCGCGGGCGGATCACACCGAGATCGACGAGGAGGCCGCCGTTGCGATATTCGGCGAGCGCAGTGAGCTCGTGCAGGCGCTCCACGGCGAGCCCCGCCGCCTCGAGCGGCTCGATGAGCGAATAGGCGAGCCACTGCGAGAGTTTGTGGAACGGCACGATCTGGTCGGTGGCGTCGCCGGTGCGCACAGCAGGATGACGGCCGGCATCGCCGATGGGATATCCGTGGACGGTCAGCCCCGAGGGCCAGATCGACGACAGGCCGTCGAGCAGCGTGGCGAGAAGCTTGGACGCCGGGATGCGCCGGTTGCGGGCGACGTTGCGACAATGGTCCACCAGGTTGCCGGGACGCGCTCCCTCGCGTGCGAACAGGTCCGCGCGATCGGCGAGCGCCTCGCCGAGTCGGCGCAGCAGCGCGCTACGCGCGTCCAATCCAACTATAGGATTTTCCGCGTCGACCTGGAAATGGCGCGCCAGCGTCGCCGCATCGATGTTTGCAAGCGCGACGCTGTCGACGCGCCACGGCCGAGCGGGGTCGGCCGACAACGCTCCCGCGCGAAACATGTCGAAGCTCGCAACGGCGAGGCCCTCGGAGCGCGCGAACGAGAGGCCGCTCGCGCGTTCGCGGTAGCGCCAGCGATCGCCGGCGCCGGCATCGAGCAGCACGCTTACGGTTGCCAGGTCGACGGCCATGCGGGCGCGCTCGAAGCGATCCGCGTCGCTGCGCGCGACAAGCTCGCCCCAACGGTCGATGCCGCCGGCGGAGAAATGGCGCCAGCGGCTGTGATAGGGAATCTTCAGGTCGGGATAGGCCTCGCGCGTGACGTCGGCCACGTTAGCCGCGACCGCTCCGAGGCGGCTCTCGTCGAGGGCGAAATGGGGCGAGCGGCCCTCGGCCACCCAGCGATGCACCACGCCGCAGCGCTCGCGCACCGCGGGGGCATCGTTGAGCTTGGCGAGGTGCGACGGCGACGAATTCGACTGCGCTCGCGCCGTCACTCGTTGAGGTCCCGCCCGACCGTGCCGGCGTAGTCGCCGCGCGGACGCTCGCCGGCGAAATAGCCGGCGGCGAGCTTGGCCTCGATCTCCACGCGCGCGTCGGGAGGAATCATGTCGTCGGGCAGCGGCACGCGTTCGTCGATGGCGATGCCCTGGCGTATAAGCGCGTCGCATTTCATGTCGCTCATCGAGGCGAAGCGATGGATGCGGGTAATGCCGAGCCAATGCAGCACGTCCGGCATCAGCTCCTGAAACCGCATGTCGCGCACGCCGGCGACGCATTCGGTGCGCTTGAAATAGCCGGCCGGGCGGTCGCCGCCCTTCTGGCGCTTGCGCGCGTTGTAGACCAGGAACTTGGTGACCTCGCCGAGCGCGCGCCCTTCCTTGCGATTGTAGACCACGAGACCGACGCCGCCCGCCTGCGCCATCTGGATGGCGATCTCGATGCCGTGGGCGAGATAGGGCCGGCAGGTGCAGATGTCGGAGCCGAACACGTCGGAGCCGTTGCACTCATCGTGCACGCGGCAGGCCAGCGGAGTGCTGCCGTCGCCGAGCTTTGCCGGATCGCCGAAGCAGTAGATCGTGGTGCCGCCGATCGGCGGCAGAAATACCTTGAGGTCGGGCCGCGTCACCAACTCCGGATACATGCCGCCGGTCTGCTCGTGCAGGCCGCGGCGCAGGTCGGTTTCGTCGAGACCGAAGCGCTCGGCAATGCCGGGCAGATACCAGACCGGATCGATCGCCGCCTTCATCACGCGAACGCTGCCGTGAGCGGAGACGATATCGCCGTCGGCGCGGACGCGGCGCGCCGCGATGGCGGCGCGGATTTCGGGCATGTCGATATGAGCGCGGGTGACCGCGATGGTGGGCCGCACGTCGTAGCCGCGCGCGAGATGATCGCGAAAGACCTCGCCTACCAAGTGTCCCCACGGATCGAGCGATACGATCTTTTTGGCATCGCACCATTGCGGGTGCGGTCCGATGTGCTCGACCGGCGCGGTATCCGTGAGATCGGCGATATGATCGTGGGCGAGCGTCCTCGCCGCAATGGCGAGGGCGCGATAGACCGAATAGCCGCCGGCGTGGCTTCCGACCGCGTTGCGATGATTGGCGTTGCGCAAGGTCGCGATCACCGGGCCGCGTTCGGCCGCAGTCGGCGCCCCCCAGACGAGATGCGGCGGCCGCTCCGGCATGCTTTGGGTGGGCGACCCGTTTGCGGTACTCAATGGACTCGGGTTCATGACAGACCCCTAGGGACGTCAGCCGCGGGGTTCATGACACACGCTACTGACGTCGATGTGACGCCACGGACGCGCAATCTCAGCCCAGCGGCTGAGCTGCGAAAAAACAAATAGGATAATCGAAACTAGACCTGCGCGCAAGCTCTCTCCTCTGAAGGGATGGTACCGCGGCAGTTTGGCGGCAGTGTCTTAAGAGACTCTCTCCTTTCCGCTCGTCCCCCCCCCTGCCGGGGGTGCCCTGCGGCGATCCAGCCCTCGGCCCTGGATTCCCGTTTTGCCCTGCCATCGGTACCGTCTTACTTAACTTGAGACATGACTTCTGAATGACGGCTGGCTGCGTTCCGCCTCAATTCGCTTTACGAAGGCGGCGATGGCGTGAATTTTGATGCGCGCGTCTGCATTCAACTCCCGTCGCGTCACGACAGGTCGGAAAAGCGGGCGTCGGCGCGGGCTTCAGTGTGGGAATCTGCATTGGCGCGTGCGGCGGCGGGGGAAGCAGCGGCGGGCTGACTTGGCTTGGCGCGGGCGCGAAGATTTGTGCCTGAGCCACGTTGGCGGCTCCTGCAACGACAAAGTTCCACACCCCCCGCTCCCCGCAAAGGGAGCATGCGGTTTGCCTTCATGCCGTGCAGATCTATGACCGTTCGAAACGGAATGTAAGTGCTATCGAATTCGACGTCATCTCACCGACGACGGCGGTGCGACCGCGGCATCGGTCTGGCCGCTGGCGGCGAGTGCCTTGGCGACGAAGCCGGAAGCCTTCATCTCCTCGATGAACTCGCGCACATACCGCACGCCGGCCTCGCGGCCTTTGGGCGTGCCCATGGCTTGCTCGATGACCATAAAGCGGCCCGGGATCACGCGCGTATCCGGGTGCTCTTTCGCGAATGCCACG
>JAFAHL010000360.1 GCA_019237215.1 Hyphomicrobiales bacterium
CCGACTTCGCGCCGAACGCGTTTATTCGCATCGGCAAGGACGGCCGGATCACGCTGATCATGAACCAGGTCGAAATGGGACAGGGCACCTACACCTCGATGCCCATGTTGATCGCGGAAGAGCTGGAGGTGGGACTGGACCAGGTCCAGCTCGAGCACGCACCGCCCAACGACAAGCTGTACGCGAACCCGATCTTCGGCGATCAGGAAACGGGCGGGTCGACCTCGGTGAAAGCGTTCTACAAGCCGCTTCGCCGCGCGGGTGCGACCGCGCGCACCATGCTAGTGGCCGCTGCCGCCGAGACCTGGGGCGTGGACACGGCGTCGTGTCGGGCGCGCGCAGGAGTCGTGACCCACACGCCGACCAGCCGCAAGCTCTCGTACGGCGCTCTGGCCGAAAAAGCCGCGAAGCTGCCGGTGCCGGCACAAGTTGCCTTGAAGGACCCGAAGGATTTCAAACTGATCGGCACGCCCGCCAAGCGACTCGATACTCCGGCGAAGGTGAACGGCAACGCGCAGTACGGCATCGACGTGCGACTGCCCGGAATGAAGATCGCCACGGTCGCTGCGAGCCCGGTAGTCGGCGGCAAGCTGGTCAGCGTCGATGACAGCAAAGCCAGGGCAATCAAAGGAGTGCGCCAGATTGTCCGCCTCGACGATGCGGTTGCGGTCGTGGCCGATCACATGTGGGCGGCCAAGCAGGGACTGGCGGCGCTCGACATTCGCTGGGACGACGGACAGCACGGAAAGATCAACACCGCCGATGTCGTCGAGGGGCTCGCCGCCGCCGCGCAGACGCCGGGCGTGGTCGTGCGAAACGAGGGAGACGCGCCGGCGGTTCTCGCGGGTGCGACGAAGAAGCTCGAATCGGTGTACGAGGTTCCCTTCCTCGCGCACGCGACCATGGAGCCGATGAACTGCACGGTCCGCTTGAGCCCGGACCGCTGCGAGATCTGGACGGGCACGCAAGTCATCACGCGCGCCCAGGGGGGAGCCGCCCGGATCACAGGCCTGCCCCTCGACAAGGTGGAAGTGCACAACCATTACCTAGGCGGCGGATTCGGCCGGCGCCTCGAGTTCGACATCGTCGTGCAGGCCGTGCGAATCGCCCAGCAGGTCGAGGGTCCGGTAAAGGTGATCTGGACACGCGAGGAGGACATCCAGCACGACGTCTATCGGCCGTACTACTACGACCGTATGGCGGCGGCGCTGGATGCGCAGAGCCAGCCGGTCGCATGGATGCACCGGATCGTCGGCCCGTCGATCATCGCCCGCTATCTGCCGGCCGCTTTCAAGAACGGGATCGACATCGACGGGGTGGATGGAGCGGCGCAGCTGCTCTACGACATCCCGGCGATCCGAGTCGAGTACGTGCGCCACGAGGAGCCGGTCTTGAACACCGGGTTCTGGCGAGGCGTCGGAGTCACACACAACAACTTCGTGATCGAGAGCTTCGTCGACGAGCTCGCCGCAGCCGCGAAGCAGGATCCCGTCGCCTTTCGCCGGGCCCTCCTGCGCAAATCGCCTCGCGCGACGGCAGTCCTGGACATCGCCACGCAGGCGTCCGGATGGGGAAAGCCGCTGCCCGAAGGCCGGGGCCGCGGCGTCTCGGTGCTTTTCAGCGAATGGGGCAGTTATCTGGCGGAGGTGGCCGAGGTCTCGGTGTCGAAGACGGGCGAGGTCCGCGTCCACCGGGTCGTCTGCGCAGTCGATTGCGGGACGGTCGTGAACCCGGACACGGTGAAGGCCCAGATCGAGAGCGGGATAATTTTCGGAATCAGCGGCGCCCTGTGGGGCGGCGTGACGCTCAAGAACGGCCGGGTCGAGCAGTCCAACTTCCATGACGTCCGAGTCATGCGAATCAACGAGGCGCCGGCCATCGAGGTGCACCTGGTGCGCAACCTGGAAGCGCCAGGCGGAATGGGCGAACCAGGCACGGCCGTCACCGCTGCCGCGGTGTCGAACGCGGTTTTCGCCGCCACCGGCAGGCGCATCCGGAAGCTGCCGCTCGAGAATCAACTGCGCTCGGCTTGAGGAGAAGACGATGCCGTTTTTTTCGCCGATGATCGCGGGCTTGATCGTGGGCTTGCTCGCGGTTGCCGTAAGTGTCGTCAACGCACCGCACGCCGCTCCCTCCGGGACGTTCGAGCCGATCGCGAGCGTCGTCATGCACCCGAGATGCATCAACTGCCATCAGGACCAATCCCCCCGGCAAGGCGATGCCCGGACCGTTCATGTGCCGCTCGTTGTCCGCGGAAAGGACGGCCATGGCGCCCCCACGCAGCCGTGCCAGACCTGCCATCAGACGACGAACACGGCCGACGGGTTCGTGCCTGGCGTCGAGGACTGGCACCTCGCGCCCTTGTCCATGCTGTGGGAAGGCCGGAGCAAGGAGCAAATCTGCGAACAGATCAAGGACCCGGCGCGCAACGGCGGCCGTCGCACGGGAGAGCAAGTCATCGAGCACATGAAGACGGATCCGCTCGTCCTCTGGGCCTGGGCCCCGGGCAAGCGCACGACTCCCCCGCTCTCGCACGAGAACTTCGTCGAAGTGCTGGAGGCCTGGGTCAAAGCGGGGATGCCGTGCCAGTGAATCGAGAACGAGTTCAAATTGGGACTCGGAGCGCGAGGTTCAATCGGAGCCTCGGCGGCGTGAGGCAAGAATGGACTTTGAAGATATCTGCCAGATCGTCGACACGCTCGTTGACCTTCCGGTGCATAGCAAGCGCGCGTTGCTGCACGATCTCGCGCATCGGGCTGCCCTCCTGCTCAAGGTCGATGACGACACTGTTTCCAGCCCTCTGCTCAAGCGCGAGGAGCTCGGATCAACCGGGGTCGGCAACGGCGTGGCGATTCCGCACGTGCGGCTGGAGCAAGTGAAAAAGCCATTCGCAATAATGGCGCGATTGAAAGAGCCGATAGAGTTCGACGCCATCGACGGGCAACCCGTTGACCTCGTCTGCCTGCTGCTGCTGTCGAAAGAAAATGAGCAGGCGCAGCTCAATGTGCTTGCCGCCGTCGCCCGAAGGCTTCGAACGCCGGAGCTGCTCGAGCAACTGCGCCGCGCGCCCAATCGCGTGGTGCTCTATAACCTCATGGTCGGAAGAAGCGGCCTGTATCGATCCCAGTGAAGCAATTTTCAACGCATGAGATTCGGCGCCGCGGCTACGGCAGACGGCAAGTGACTGCGTCCATTCGACCGCGCGCTTAATCCGATACGTTGGGCACATTTCCCAAGGCGCTCGTCCCAAAGGCGCTCGTCCCAAAGGCGCTCGTCCCAAGGGCGCTCGTTTCAAGAGCGCTCGTTTCAAGAGCGCTCGTTTCAAGAGCGCTCGGTCGCATCGGCGACACGCCGGCGCCATCGGCCGCCAAATTCAATCAAATCAGCCGGCGACCTTTATATGGCGCTTATGCGGATGGCCGGGCATTCCTCTCGAATTCATATGTGCCCATGCGCACATTGACGATCGAGATATTCAAGCCCGAGATATTCAAGCCGTCGTCCGCAAAGCGCGCCGACCGCTCGGAAAGCATCCCGCAAGATCGATAACAAGGGAGAAACTTCAATGGCCATTCGATCCGTTGTGTCCCGTCGTCTCGATGAGAAATTCGTCGAGCGCGCGAGTACGGTGCTGTTGCGGGGAATTCTCTGGAGCTCGCTCGCGATTTGCGTCCTCGCTACGCTGTCCTATGGGATTGCCTCCTGGTTTGCAGGTGCGTGAGCAGCTCGGGAGTCTTGTGCGTGCCGAACTTTCATGTTTGGGCGGCGCGCGGGCAACATTTATATCGCACTTATGCGGATCCGCAGGCATCCCTCTCGAATTCATATGCGTTGCTCGGCACATTGATGGCATCGACGCGATTCAATGGATGACAAAGAAAAGTGCCAAAGGAAAAGTGCCATGGATGATAAAGGCGAACCTCCCTCTACGACGCGTGCCAAGTCCTTGTTCCGGGTCGGCCGAAACAGCCGCGGCAACTGGGTCGTCCAGGATCAAAGCGGTCTTTGCGGCGGCATGTTCGTGAACCGTACCGAGGCGGTGAAATTCGCGATGTTCGAGAACGGGAATCGGCCGCAGGCCGTGATCGTGGTCCCCGGCATTCTCGAGCTCGACATGAGCGGCAAGCCTCGCGCTGGCGGCGACGCGATGTCCGGCGGTCACGTCCGCGTTGCCCGCGCCGCCTAGCATGTCCCCCGCGCCCGCGCCAAACCACACATCGACATGAACGGTGCGGCCATGCGCCAGTCGCGTCTCACCTCTACGAGCGAGGCAATCATCGAACCGATGATCGACCTTGCCCGATGCCCGAAGCTTGGACGAATCATCGTGGCGGGCGCCGACAGCGCCGCGCTCATGTTCGAGCTGCACCGCCGCGGCTATGTGCGCGTTGCAACGACCGCAAATTGCGGCCTTCCGGCCGGACAATACGATGTCGCGCTGGTCGATTGGCGGGCGCGCTCGATCAAGGCCCTCGAGGCGACGCTCGACTGGCTGGTGGATTTTTTAACTCCCGCGGGCGTGCTCGTGGTCTGGATCGACCCGCAGGAGCCCGCCGGCAACCGCAAGCTCCGTGCCACCCTGGAAAAGCATGGCCTCGCGGTCGAGGCGGGCACGGTGCGTGAACACGGCTCCGCCGTTTCGGCGCAACGCTTCGAATTCAAGCCGATCTCGCGAGTAGCTTGAGGCGGGGGCCATCTGGGCCGCGCGGCGAGTGTGAGGGTGGAGGGAAGTTGGAGCTATTCTAATTGCGCGCGCGTTTTTTGTGGCTCACAAAAGCAGATCGAAGCAATTTTGGAGCGCTGCAATGGGAGCCGAGGCCACCGCTATACGACTCTTGACCGTCGCGGGATCGATCCTTCTGGGAAGCGTCTGGGCGAGCGGGCAGAATGCTCCGGCACCTGAGCTGCCACGCCCCAGCGTGGACATTGCGGGGATCGTGCCTGAAGTGTTGAGTCGAACGGTGGTGCCGGGAGCGCCGTGGAAAATCGCGATTGCAACACGCGTTACGTATCAGCCGGGTGCGCGCATCCGCAAACATTATCACACGGGCCAAGTCGTTTTTTACATCCTCGACGGCGCGATGGTCGTGCAGGACGACGGGGCGGATCCGGTCACGCTGAAATCCGGAGACTCCCTTCTCATCAAGCCCGGCACGGTGCATTCGCACTGGAACGCGAGCACCACGGCAAAGCTGGTATTTATTGAATTCATTCTGGTGGATGAGGGACAGCGCAGCGCCGTATTTGTGGAGCCGTGACGGGTAGCCGAGCCCCGGCGGCGAGCAGCACAATTGCGATCGGCCGCGTTTGCTCGATCACGGCGCAAGCCAACAACAACATCCCGCCGCGGGTCAACCGCGGACCTTTCGCGTCAAGGTCACCGCGAAGTTGTGAGGCACGAGCTAGCGTGTACTCACAAACCGCGATTGGATGGCCGTGTCAGAGGCATCAATTGGATGAGTGCTTCGAACTATCCACTGCTCGGTCAGCGTCCGGACGCGGCGTCAATGTTCGTGCAACCTCGCGGGCATGATCCGCGTTGCGTGCGATTTCGTCCAGGTAGGGCCGCACCCTGTGCCCAAGCCCTGTCAATGCGATTAAAGGCTTTCGGTGAAACAGCGCTCCGTCCAGCTCCCGCTCCAGCGCGCTGATGGCGGTGGTCAGCGTCGGTTGCGAGACGCCGCAGCGGCGGGCTGCACGGGTGAAATTGAGCTCCTCGCACAGCGCGAGGAAGTAATAGACCTGCTGCATTTCCAATGGTTATGGCCTCCCGTTCGCCGAGCAGTGCAAGCGCCACCTACCTGACCATCGCGCCGATGGCTCTGGTTGGTTCAGATGTTGGGCTTCGCTCCAAGCAATGGGGCGGGGCTCCTGTACAATGGTTGTGTCGCGCCGGAGGGTCTCCAAGTTCAATTCGATGTGCCGCTCGTGACCACCCCTCGGGGGGTCGACATCAACAGGCCTCGACATTTCGCAAGAAGCGACAGGAGACGCTGCACTGCAGGATTTTGATCCGGCCTATGTCCGCTTTGGGTCAAAAGCGGAAAAGCTCACAATGAGCAAATGTTGTCCGCTTGGCCCCCGAAAGCTGACGTAAGTCAGTTGCGCGGGCATTTTCGATTCGTGCCATCAGCGGTCGTTCCGTGTCGCCACCACCGGTAGGCTGATGATCGCCCTGAGGCCAGGTCGCGCGCGCCATCGGATCTGCGCGGGCTCGACCGCCAGCTCAAGTTTCGGCCAGCGGGTGTACAAAGCTTCGATCGCGCATTTGCCTTCCAAGCGCGCGAGCTGATGGCCGAGACAGAAATGGATCCCCGTGCCAAAGGCGACGTGGTGGTTCGGCCTACGCTCGAGATCGAGCTTCTCGGGCAGCACGTTTGCCGCTGGATCCATGTTGGCGGCCACCAACATGGCCATGATCTGATCGCCGTTTTTGAGCCGGGCGCCGCCTAGATCCATGTCTTGTCGCACAAACCGCGGTTTCGAGAATTGCACCGGGGAGACAAAGCGCAGGAATTCCTCGACCGCCAAGTCGGCTCGGCTCCAGTCCCCAGCCAGCCAGTCACGCAGTCCGGGATTTTTCGCGAGTTCGAAAACTGATCCGCTGATGAGATGCGTGGTGGTCTCGTGCCCCGCAATCAATAACAGGAATACCATGGCTACCATCTCGTCACGACTGAGCCGCGCGCCTTCCTTTTCGACGCGGACGAGTTCGGCAATCAGGCCCTCGCCACCGACTTTGCGGGCGTATTCCAAGTGCCGCTCTAAATAGCGCTTCATCGCCGCAAAGCTCGGCACCACGCGCAAGAGTCCGAGGGCGCTGGCAACACTCGTGGCACGACCCGCCCAGGCCATGAACTTTGGCCGGTCGGCGAGCGGCAGGCCGAGCAGCTCGCAAATTACCGAAAGGGGTAGCATTCGCGCGTATTGGGTGACGAGATCGGCCGGACTTCCTCGCGCAAAGAGGTCTCCGGCCAGTTCGTCGGCGATCGCTCGAATGCGTGGCTCCATGTCGAGCACCGCTCTGCGACGAAAGGCTTC